>JAEEOQ010000071.1 GCA_016284355.1 Lachnospiraceae bacterium | reverse complement strand
CCTTTAGAGATCGTTAAAGGAGCTGTTGAAGCGCTTGATGAAAGCCCGAAGATAAAAGTTTTTCTCGTCGGAAAAGAAGACGAGATAAACTTAGAACTTTCAAAATATGAATACGACAAAAACAGGATCGAAGTAGTCCATGCTCCTGATGTTATTACCAACGATGAAGCGCCTGTTATGGCTATAAGACGTAAAAAAGAATCCTCTATTGTGGTTGCCATGAACCTCGTTAAAAACGGCGAGGCAGATGCTTTTGTTTCTGCCGGCTCCACCGGTGCGGTTCTTGTAGGCGGTCAGTTTTTGATCGGACGTATTAAAGGGGTTGAGAGACCTCCGCTTGCGCCTCTTTTACCTACAGCAAAGGGCTTTTCGCTTCTTATAGACTGCGGTGCCAACGTAGACGCAAGATCGTCTCACCTCGTACAGTTTGCCCGTATGGGTTCCATCTACATGGAATATATTATGGGAGTTAATAATCCAAAGGTTGCCATAGTAAATATCGGTGCCGAGGAAGAAAAGGGCAACGCCCTTGTTAAAGAAACGTATCCGCTTCTTAAAGCCTGCAACGATATCAATTTTGTTGGCAGTATCGAGGCAAGAGATATCCCTCGGGGAGATGCGGATGTTATCGTTTGCGAGGCCTTTACAGGAAACTGTATCTTAAAGCTTTACGAAGGTCTTGCAGATGTTCTTGTTAAAAAGATAAAAGAAGGCCTTATGAGTACCTTTATCAGTAAGATAGGCGCCCTGATGGCTAAACCTGCTCTTAAGAAAACCTTAAAAGAGTTTGACGGCAGCAAATACGGCGGAGCTCCTATGCTTGGCCTTAACGGACTTGTTGTAAAGACTCACGGAAGTTCCAAGAGTCTTGAAATAAAAAATTCGATTATTCAATGTATAGCATTCAGTGAACAAAGGATAAACGAAAAGATAAAAGAAAATATATGTAAAAACGATTAAGAAAGGACATTTTATCATGGAATTTGAAAAACTTAAGAAAATAATCAGTGAAGTTCTCAATGTGGATGAGGATGAGATCACACCTGACACAACATTTGTTGATGATCTTGGAGCAGATTCACTTGATGTATTCCAGATCATTATGGGTATCGAGGAAGAGTTTGATATCGAGATCGAAAATGAAAATGCAGAAAATATTGTTACTGTCGGTGATGCTGTTGATGAAATCAAGAACGCTTTAAATAATTAATTTGATACATTGATTTTTATTAATGGGCTGCGTAAAGAAACCTCTTTATGCAGCCTGTGCTATATTTACGTAAGGAAGTAAAACGATGGATAACAGCAGATTAAAAAAACTTCAGAGCGTTATCTCATATGATTTTAAGGATGAAAAACTCCTTGTAAATGCTCTTACCCACAGCTCCTTTGCAAATGAGAAAAACCTTTCTAAAAATGATTGCAACGAAAGACTTGAGTTTCTTGGAGATGCGGTATTAGAGCTTATTTCAAGTGAATATCTCTTTAAAAGATATGGTGATGTTCAGGAAGGACAGCTTACCAAAACAAGAGCAAGTATGGTATGTGAGCAGACACTTGCTATTTGCGCAAATGAGATAAAACTTGGTGATTATCTTTTGCTTGGTAAGGGAGAAGATGCCACAGGCGGAAGAAAGAGAAAATCAATTCTTTCCGATGCGCTTGAAGCTGTGATAGGCGCTATTTATCTTGACGGTGGTTTTGCTAATGCAAAAGAATTTATTTATAAGGTCATCCTTGATGATATAGACAGAAAGAAACTCTTTTATGATAGCAAAACAATCTTACAGGAGATCTTGCAGGGGAGCCATAGCGGCTCGCCTGAATACGAGATAGTGGAAGAAAGAGGGCCTGAGCATCTGCGGGTTTATGTTACAAAGGTAAGCGTAAACGGCAGTGAGCTTGGCAGGGGAGAAGGTTCCACCAAAAAGGCTTCCGAAGCTGCGGCAGCTTATGAAGCGATCTTAAAATTACGAAAAGCTGAGGAAAATACATGTATTTAAAAAGCATTGAAGTTCATGGTTTCAAATCATTTGCAAATAAGCTTTTGTTTGATTTTCATGATGGAATAACAGGCATTGTAGGACCTAACGGTTCAGGTAAGAGTAATGTTGCCGACGCCGTAAGATGGGTTCTTGGTGAGCAGAGCGCCAAGCAGCTTCGTGGTGCCAAGATGGAAGATGTTATTTTTTCCGGTACCGAGATGAGAAAGCCTTTAAGCTTTGCTTATGTTGCCATTACACTTGATAACAGCGACCACAAGCTTCCTATCGATTATGAGGAAGTTGTTGTTGCAAGAAGAGTATACAGATCCGGCGAGAGTGAGTATCTTATAAACGGCTCAGCCTGCAGACTCAGAGATGTTCAGGAACTTTTCCTTGATACAGGTATCGGCCAGGAGGGCTATTCTATCATCGGACAGGGCCAGATCGATAAGATCCTTTCCGGTAAGCCTGAAGAGCGCCGAGAGCTTTTTGACGAGGCTGCAGGTATTACCAAATTTAAAAAGAGAAAGAATCAGGCTGAAAAGAACCTTGAGGCAGAGCGCCTTAATCTTTCTCGTATAACCGATATCCTCGGCGAGATCGAGACCCGTATCGGACCGCTTGAAAAACAGTCAGAGACAGCTAAAAAGTACCTTAAGCTTAAAGATGAGCTTAAGGATTTTGAGATACTCAATTTCCACGAAGAGTACAGCAAACTTCAGGAAACCCGCGATCAGGCTGAGAAGAACAAAGAAATTGCCGAAGGCCAGCTTGAAGAAAACAAGGCATTAAATGAAAAACTGAAAAGCGAATATGAAGCTCTTGATTCTGAGCTTGAAGCTAAAAATGCCAAGATCGAAGAGCATACAAATACAATTTCCGAGAGTATGCTTTCAAAAAATACTCTTGAAGGAAATATCAAGGTTTTACGTGAGCAGATCATAGCGGCCAAGCAAAATGACGTACATTACAAAGAAAAGCTGGATGATGCCAATAAATCCCTTAAAGAAAAAGATAAGGAACTTGATGAACTTTTTGCGGAAAAAGAAGAACTTAAAGAAAGCGATAATAAAGCAAAAAGTGATATTTTAGCACTTGAAAAAGAGATAAGTGACCTTGCTGAAAGCGAAAAAAAGGGAAATGACAGACTTGATCTTATAAGAGAAGAAAACATCCATAATGCTACGAGAAAGATAGAACTGTCTTCTTTTATCGAGCATATGACCGAAGACCTTGATAAGGTTAAGATATCTAAGACAGCAATTACACAAAAGGTCCTTAAAAATAAATCGGATGAGGCTGCGGTAAGAGAAGAGCTTGAAAAGGCTGTATCTAAGATAGCTGAGATCGAAAAAGAGGCAGAAAAGATAAATGCTTCTATTGATGCGGCTGTGTCTTCCGAAAAGACTCTTAAAGCCGAGATCGAAAAAGTAAATGCTGATTATCAGAGTAAGCGTCAGAATGTTTACAGAGAACAGTCAAGGCTTGAATCTTTAAAGAACCTTGCTGAAAGATACGACGGCTATGGAAACTCCATTAAAAAAGTAATGGAGAAAAAGGACAGCGTTAAGGGTATCCACGGCGTTGTTGCAGACCTTATCGAGGTTAAAAAATCTTACGAAACTGCGGTAGAAACCGCTCTTGGCGCAAGTATTCAAAATATCGTTACAGATACGGAAGATACTGCAAAGAAGCTTATTGCTTATCTTAAAGAGAATAAGTTTGGAAGGGCTACATTTTTACCTCTTAATGCGGTTTCGGCAAGAGATAACAGCAGAGTTAAGGAGTACCTTAACGAAAAAGGTGTTATTGATGTGGCTTCGGGTCTTGTTGATACAAAAGTTATTTATAAAGACCTTGTAAGCTCCCTTCTTTCAGGCATTGTTGTGGTTGATAACATCGACAATGCGGTAGCACTTGCAAGAAAAAGCAGGTATTCTTTAAGAATCGTTACAGTAGAAGGTGAGCAGCTTGTTCCCGGCGGTGCCATTTCAGGAGGTGCATATAAAAATTCCAGTAACCTTCTTGGACGTAAGCGCGAGATCGAGGAGATCGAAGAAAGGATAGCCGCTCTTAACGGTGAATGCAAAGATCTTTCTTTAAAAGCAGAGGAGCTTGGCAGCGAGCTGGAGGCTCAGAGCAAAGCGGTTTCTTTGTACAAAGAAGAGCTTCAAAAACTCTATCTTGAAAAGAATACATACGATGTTACCAAAAATGCAGGCGAAGAAAAGTTAAAGGATGTTATAGCAGCATATAATGAGATCACGCTTGAAAGCGGAAACCTTGAGAGCAGGATCGAAAATATGGATAAAGACCTTAAAAAGGCAAAAGATGAACTTGAAGGTCTTGATAAGAAAAATGAGGATGCTCTTTCAGGAACCGAAAAGATTAAAGAGGAGATAGCTGCCATTGTTAAAAGCCTTCAGGAAAAGAAAGAACTTCTTGACAATGCCAGACTTTTTGCTCAGTCTATTACCGGCAAGCTTGAATTTGCCCAGGAAAACATTAACCGTGTCAGCCGTGAAAAAGATAAGATAAATGCCGATCTTGACGAGCTTGAAAAGGGTAAGGAAAACTCAGGTAAAGAAGTAACAGATAAAGAGGATGAGATCACATTTTCAGAGACCCGTATAGCAGGCCTTGACAACCTTATTAAGGCTACCGAAAGAGAAAAAGAAAAGCTCATCGAAGAAAGAGATAAGATTAACGAGTCTCTTAAGGGCTTCTTTGCAAAAAGAGAGGAACTTACAGAGATTATATCAGGTCTTGATAAAGATGTTTACAGACTTACCGGTCAGGTTGAAAGAATCGGAGAACAGCTTGATACCCAGATCAATTATATGTGGGAAGAATACGAGCTTACTTACGGCGCTGTCAAAGAAAAAATCGAGTTTATCCTTTCTTCCAGAGAAGGTGCTGATATTTCTGCATCAGCCCGTAAAAAACGTATAAATGACCTTAAGAGCTCAATTAAAGCTCTTGGAGATGTTAACGTTAATGCAGTAGAAGAATTCAGAGAGCTTAACGAAAGATACACCCTTCTTTCCACACAGAAAGAAGATGTGGTTAAGGCTGAAGAGGTTCTTATAGGCGTTATCAAAGAGCTTGATGAGCTTATGAGAAAAGAATTTTCAGAGAAGTTTGAACTTATCAGGCTCCAGTTTGATAAAGTGTTCAAAGAGCTTTTTGGTGGCGGTAAAGCTAACCTTGAGCTTATGGAAGAAGAGGACATTCTTGAGGCAGGCATCAGGATCATTGCTCAGCCGCCGGGAAAGAAACTTCAGAATATGATGCAGCTTAGTGGTGGCGAGAAGGCTCTTACAGCCATTTCCCTTCTTTTTGCCATTCAGAATCTTAAGCCGTCACCATTCTGTCTTCTTGATGAGATCGAGGCGGCTCTTGACGATTCAAACGTAGACAGATTTGCAAGATATCTTCATAAGCTTACTGCCAACACCCAGTTCATTGTTATCACCCACAGACGTGGTACTATGAACGCAGCAGACAGACTTTACGGTATCACTATGCAGGAAAAGGGTGTTTCTACTCTTGTTTCAGTTAACCTTATTGAAGATAAACTTGATAAATAGGAGAAAATATGGAAGATAAAGAATTAGACGAGACACTTGATGGCAGCCTTCCCGAAAAGAAAGAGAAAAAAGGCTTTTTTAAGAGACTTGTGGAAGGACTTACAAAGACCAGAAATTCTATTTCAAGCGGTCTTGAGTATGTTTTTAACGGTTTTACGGAGCTTGATGATGATTTTTATGAGGAACTTGAAGAGGTCCTTATAATGGCTGATATCGGCGTTAAGACTACTGATGAGATCATTGAACATTTAAAAGAAAGTGCCAAGGAAAACAAGATCAAACATCCTAATGAATGCAGGGAATTCCTTTTTAATTATCTTAAGGAAAAACTGAAGACTCCTTACGATGCTTATCAGTATGAAGATAAGACTTCGGTGCTTTTGCTTATCGGTGTAAACGGTGTGGGAAAGACCACTACCTGTGGTAAGCTTGCGGGTAATCTTAAGGCAAACGGAAAGAAAGTGCTTCTTGCCGCAGCAGATACCTTCAGAGCCGCCGCGATCGACCAGCTTGAAGAGTGGAGCAGGCGCGTAGGTGTTGATATTATTTCCCATCAGGAAGGATCAGACCCTGCAGCAGTTGTATATGATGCAGTTGCAGCAGCAAAAGCAAGACATGCGGACGTTCTTATCTGCGATACCGCAGGAAGACTTCACAATAAAAAGAATCTTATGGAAGAGCTTCGAAAGATAAGCAGGGTTATTGAAAGAGAGTACCCGGAGGCTTTTATCGAGACTCTTGTTGTGGTAGACGGAACCACAGGACAGAATGCTTTAAACCAGGCAAAGGAATTTGCCGAGGTTGCCGACATTGACGGTATCGTACTTACAAAACTTGACGGAACCGCAAAGGGCGGCATAGCCATCGCAATCCAGTCTGAACTTAACGTTCCTGTTAAATATATAGGCGTTGGCGAAAAGATGGAGGACCTTCAGAAATTTGACTCCGATTCTTTTGTGGAGGCACTTTTTAAGAAGGATAATGAAGAAAAATAAATATACAGGGGGTATATATTATGCTTACACTTGAAAAATTTGAAGAAGCTTCGGAAGTGGTAAAAAAAGTCATTAACAAGACCAAACTTGTTTACAGTGAGTACTTTTCAAACACTACCGGCAACAAGGTTTATTTAAAACCTGAGAACATGCAGTATACAGGCGCTTACAAGGTAAGGGGAGCTTACTACAAGATAAGCACGCTTTCTGCATCCGAGCGCAAAAAAGGCCTTATAACCGCATCTGCCGGCAACCATGCTCAGGGCGTAGCTTACGCAGCAAAGCTTTTTGGCTGCAAGGCGGTGATCGTTATGCCTACCACAACGCCCCTTATCAAAGTAAACAGAACAAAGTCTTACGGTGCTGAAGTGGTACTTTGCGGAGACGTTTTTGATGAAGCGGCAAAGAAAGCACATGAGCTGGCGCAGGAAAATGGTTATACCTATATCCCGCCTTTTGATGATGAGGATGTGGCAACGGGACAGGGCAGTATTGCTATGGAGATCGTTAAAGAACTTCCTACGGTGGATATTATCCTTGTACCTGTAGGAGGCGGCGGACTTGCCTGCGGTATCAGTACCCTTGCAAAGATGCTTAATCCGAATATCAAAGTAATCGGCGTTGAGCCTAGCGGAGCTGCCTGCCTTAAGGCTTCCCTTGAAGCCGGAAAAGTGGTTACTCTTCCAAATGTAGACACTATAGCAGACGGTACAGCGGTAAAGACTCCGGGCTCAAAGATATTCCCTTATTTACAGGAAAATCTTGATGAGGTAATTACTGTTGATGATGCAGAGCTTACCCTTTGCTTCCTTGACATGATCGAAAATCACAAGATGGTTGTTGAAAACTCCGGGCTTCTTACAGTAGCAGCCCTTAACCATCTCAATGTTAAAAATAAAAAAGTGGTAGCAGTGCTTTCAGGCGGCAATATGGACGTTATAACTGTTTCATCCGTAGTTCAGCAGGGTCTTATTCAAAGAGGACGTATCTTTACGGTATCTGTTCTTTTACCTGACAGACCGGGTGAGCTTAGCAAAGTGGCATCTGTTATTGCAGATATGCAGGGTAACGTTATCAAACTTGAGCACAATCAGTTTGTATCAATAAACAGAAATACTGCTGTTGAGCTTGTAATAACTATGGAAGCATTTGGCCATGAGCATAAAGAGTCGATCATCAGAAGGCTTGAAACAGAAGGATATAAGCCAAAAGAGGTTGGCGCAAAATTCTAGAAAAAAATTAGAAAAAACCTGTTGACACGACAATATGTTTGGGTTATTATATAAATAGTTCGAGAACGTCTGTTCTAAATCAACTAACAGGAGAATAAATCAATGGAAAAAGATGAGAACAAACTGCGTGCACTTGATGCCGCCATAGCCCAGATCGAAAAGCAGTACGGAAAAGGTTCCGTTATGAAGCTTGGAGATTCCGGAGCGAATATGAATATCGAGACAATACCTACAGGCTCCCTTAGCCTTGATATTGCACTTGGTATGGGAGGTATCCCAAAGGGCCGTATTATCGAGATCTACGGACCTGAAAGTTCCGGTAAGACTACCGTGGCTCTTCATGTAGTTGCTGAAGTTCAAAAAAGAGGCGGTATTGCCGGCTTTATTGATGCCGAGCACGCACTCGACCCTGTTTATGCTAAGAACATAGGCGTAGATATAGACAATCTTTACATCTCTCAGCCTGATAACGGTGAGCAGGCTCTTGAGATTGCCGAAACCATGGTTCGTTCCGGCGCTGTAGACATTATCATCGTAGACTCTGTAGCAGCCCTTGTTCCGAAGGCTGAGATAGAGGGAGACATGGGAGACTCCCACGTCGGTCTCCAGGCCAGACTTATGAGTCAGGCTCTTCGTAAGCTTACCGCAGTTGTAAGCAAGACAAACTGTACCGTTATCTTTATCAACCAGCTTCGTGAAAAGATCGGAGTTATGTTTGGTAACCCTGAGACCACCACAGGTGGCCGCGCCCTCAAGTTCTACGCATCTATCCGTATGGATGTAAGAAGAGTTGAGGCCCTTAAGAGCAGCGGAGAAGTTGTTGGTAACCATACCCGTATTAAAGTGGTTAAAAACAAGATTGCTCCTCCGTTTAAAGAGGCAGAGTTTGATATAGTATTCGGTGAAGGTATCAGCAAAGAAGGCGATCTTATCGATCTTGCTGTTAAAGAAGACATTATCGAAAAGAGCGGTGCCTGGTTTGCATACAACGGTCAGAAGATCGGTCAGGGCCGTGAAAACGCAAAGATCTATCTTAAAGAAAACCCTGAGGTTTTTGCTGAGGTAGACAGAAAGATCCGTGAAAAGTACGGTCTTCCTCTTGCTGCCGAAAGTGCAGAGGTAGAGCCAAAGAAAGCAACTAAGTCTAAAAAATCCGAAGAATAAAAGATTATGATCACAGTTGAAAAGATTACAAAATCAGGAAAGCAGTACTTTGAAGTACTGCTTTCTTCGGGATATAAACTTAATATGTACTCATCTGAGCTTCGTAAATTCGGAGTAAAAGAAGGATGCGAGCTTACCGATGAACGTTTCTTTGAGATAAAACACACCTGCGTTACCGTGCGTGCAAGGAAGAAGGTCCTTTCTCTTCTTGAAATGTGCGACAGACCGGAAGGCGAACTAAGGAGTAAGCTGCGCCTTAAAGGGTATGATGAAGAAGCTGTAGATGACGCCATCGAATATGCAAAAAAGTTTGGATATATAGATGATGCGCGCTACGCTAAAAATTATATAAGCTTTAACCTTGGATTAAAGAATAAGACAAAGATCATTTACGGCCTTACTGCCAAAGGTATAAAAAAAGATCTTGCTTTAAGACTTTATGAAGAAGCAGTAGAAGAGACAGACAGCAAAGAAGACCCTGAGATGGAAGCGCTTTTAAAAGAGATAAGGAAAAAGACCAAAGGCGGAGAGCTTTCTTACGAAGAAAAGACAAAGCTTTCGGCATCACTTTACAGAAAAGGTTTTTCGCTTACTCTTATAAAAAAGGCTTTAAATACAGAGTTTGATGATTTATAATTAGTCCTATAATAATTAATGAGAAAAGGTGGTTGCTTATGGAAGAACGCAGAAAGATTAACCGATTAGAATATAATGCAGACAGCGTTATTGTTGTATGCGATACCTTAGAAAAGATTTATGGCAAGGCTGTAAACATCAGTCCTTTAGGTCTGGCTGTGAACATCCCCGGGGGTAGTGCTTCTGTTAATGACAAAGACGTTATAGTCGTTGCAGAAACTCTTATAATGTATGCAGATGTGGTAAGAGAAGATGTTAACGAAGATGGCTCTAAAACTATTGCCCTTTCAGCAAGAAAGTTTACTCCTGAAGTTATGCAGTACCTTTTTAAACATATAAGTATAGACGAAGACAGCGATGAATTATAATATGAATGACGGATCTTTTATCAAAGCGTTTAAAATAATAAACAGAATAAGGCTTTTGACCATAGTTATCTGTATCCTTGTTGCTTTTTCTTCTTCCTGCACCTTTAAGCGAGATTTGAGGCGAAGTAAAAATCCTTCAGACGCAGAAGTATCTTCCGAACAATCTGATATTAAGACCGGTAAAGAAGGCACATCGGAAAAGGGAGATAATGATACAAAAAGCATAGATGAGACAGTAAACGAAGATATAGACGAATCTAAAGATGAAACTAAAGCAGATTCTTTAAAGGTTGAGTTTATCTTTACTAACAGTACTAAGGAAGATATCGGTATGATATCGATCCTTGACCCTGTAAGCAGCGAGCAGATAAACCTTGGCGAGCTTCCTGACAGTAAGATCATGAAAGTAAGTCTTGACTGGCCAAAAGATAAAAAAGACTTTGATATGGCGGTATATAACAGGAACGGTGACCTTGTTTCTGAGACCAAAGTTGACATAAGCGGGGTTACAGAACAGGTTACATTGTTACTTTCCGGTGACCATAACATAGAAAATGTCGAAGCAAAAATAAAATAATTTTAACTTGCGCCTTAAGGGCTTTGCGGCTCTTAAGGCGCTATTTTTGGGCGTTTTTCATTGATGATTATTAAGTGGTTTTGGTGAAAAGCCGATAGAGTATACAGAAAGAAGTTTCAATATCTCTAAAGTTTGTTATAATGTAACCATAAATTGTAACTTAATTTTGTGTGAATAAAAAGGAGAAGTAAAATGAAGAAAAACAGCAAAAACAAAAAAGTAATCATGGCTCTTACAATGGCGATCAACGCAAGTATGATCTTAAATCCGGTGCTTGCTAATGCTGAGTCTTTGGGGGATGCTCCTAATTCACCTGATGACAATACAGTTCCTGTTACTCCTCTTAAGCCTACCAACGAGCAGAAAAATGCAGCTGCTACAGCTACAGATTATGCTCTTAGCGCAGCAAAAGATGCTAAGGAAAAGACAGTAGAAACCGTAAGCGCAGAAGAAGGATACGAGAAGACTGTATCCGGCGTTGCTCCTGCTGCAGAGGCAGTTAAGGAGATCAATGAAAACCTCTTTAAAGAGAATGCAGATGACGCTGTAGAGCAGATTAACGGTGTTATTTCAGATCTTGATAAGGCTACTCTTTCTGAGATAGTAGCAGGTTCTGCAGACAGACTTGCAAGCGGTGCAGCTATTGACGCAAATAAAGCCGGTGCTGATGTAGATAAGTATGCAGCTGAATATGAGAAGCAGGTAAATGCACTTTCAGAAAAGATTGTTGGTGTTGCCGAGACTATTAATAACAGCAACGAAGCAATAGATAAGGCTTCTACTAAAGAAGAAGCAAATAAGGCAGCACAGGCAGCAAAAGATGCATATGCAGGTCTTGCAGATATTGAAAAAGATATTACTGATGCTGAAACAAATTATAACGGTGCTCTTTCTGATTACAACACTGCTAAAGGCAAATATGATACTGCAGTAGCAACATATGATCAGGCAAAGGCTGATTACGAAGGATTTACCGGCGCAGCAGCAACAGGTGCAGCCGTAACAGCAGAAGATCTTTCTGAGATCAGACAGGAACTTGCACAGCTTAAGCATGATGCAGAGTTAAACAAGAATCTTCTTATTATCAAAGATACAGAAGATAAGATCCTGAATGCTACTACGAAAAACGAAGAAACCGGAAAATATGTTAAAGTACCTTTCTATAATTCATCTGTAGATAAAAACAATAAGCTTAAGCAGACAGTTGACCTTGATGGACAGACTGCTACCGTTTATGTTCAAAAACTTGATAAAGAGTCAATTGCAAATACCGGTAACAAGTTAACATATGCAGATTATGTTAATAAGATAATTGCTCTTTATTATACAGATGCAGTTCTTGACGGTGAGTTTTCAGATCTTACCTGGAACAGATATGATAACATTGAAGGTTTTTCATATACTGATGAGGATGATAATGTTATTGAAAGCACTAAGAATAAGAACGGTAAGATAACAAATCAGCTTACACTTGCCGATACTCTTAACTATTGCGAAGTTAACTACCGTGAATACGTTAAGGATGAAAATGGTAATTACGTACTTGATGAAAACGGCAACAGAACAGTAAGCGATAACGTATCAACTGTATATCTTAACTATAAGCTTTCAAACAATAACAAAAATGATGTTAATGATAATACTCCTTACCAGGGCGTTGTTATCTTTGAAAAGACTGATCACCTTGTTCTTGATGGAAAAGACCTTAAGAAGGCTGAACTTGATGAGCTTGATGAGAAGGGCTATATTGTAGATACAAATGAGGCAGGCGAAGAAACTAGGATCCTTGTTAAGAACGAAGACGGCATTGCAAAGCTTGACGTTTCAGAGTCTACAAAAGAAGATCTTACAGATAAAACCGAAAATGGTGTTAGAACGGTTATGACTGCTACAGGTACCGATGAAAATGTAAGTTATACATTTGAAGACGGTAAGGTAACAAAGACCGTTGAAAAGGACGTTACAGTAACCACATACACAGATAAAACCCTTGCAGCTCTTGATACTACAAGCTATAAAGTTACAGAAGATGAGGCTAAGGAAGCATTCGCAAATGCGCTTACAGACAAACTTAATCTTCTTAATGACGGGGAGAGCCTTATCATAAGAGTAGGCGAAAATGATGTTGAAGTAGCAAAAGGAACAACAATCACAAAGGATAACGCTGCTGATTACGGATATGTTAAGTCTGAAAACCTTGCAAATGAAAACGAATACAATGTCAGCGGAACATTTACAAAGAGCGTTGTAGTAAGCAAAGAAGTTAAAAACGATAAAGAACAAAAGAAATTTGTTGCACAGTATAATTACAAAGATGAGTTATTTAATCATCAGCAGGATCACAAACTTGTAGATAAAGATGCTGTAACTGTTAACGGTAATATCGTAACAGTTGAATATGAGGACCTTAATAGTGTCGAGGTTCCAAGTGGTATCTTTAATCTTATTGAAGATCTTCTTGGCGGAAGTAAGGCAGATGATGAGATTGCTCGTATTTTAAAGAATAACGGTATTGAAATTCCGGAAGGATCAGTTATCTTTTCACATGACGCGATTAACGGAAGCTTTGGAACAGCAACTATCTATTATGTAGAAGGCAACAAGTGTGATGAGACTGTTACACTTGATAAGGCCGGTGCTACAGAAGATGAGGTTAAAGAAGCCGTTAAGAAGGCTCTTGCAGGCGATGATGACAGCCTTAGGATCAATTTAAAAGATGATCTTACTATCAGCCAGAATAAGACATATGGTTATCAGGCTCTTGAGTATATCTTAAAGCATGTTAACGCTAACAGCGAAAAAGCTGTTGTTTCTAGCGAAGTATTCGAAACGATCGAAAAGATGGCAACACTTGAGCGCAGAAACGATAACTGGTATAACGGAAATATCGCATTTGCAACTCAGAAGTCAGATGACAATACTTATAGGGACGTTAAGACAGATATCTTTAATCCTTCAAAAACAAATGTAAATGTTTATCTTGACGAAGCTGAAGAAAAGATCACTGACAACTTCAGAAACGCTATCAACAATGCAGCAGCAGAGGCAGAAAAGTATGCAACTCTTACAGCGAAGATCGCAAATGCCGACAAGCTTGTTAAAGAAGCTCAGGATGAGGTTGATGCTCTTAGCGCAAAGATAAAAGAGCTTAAACTTAAAGATCTTGACGTGGAGCTTAAAACATACAGCAAGAACCTTGAAGCTGCAAAAGAAAAGCTTGCTTCAGCAAATCTTAAGAAGGCAGAGCTTGAAAAAGCATTAAAAGAGACTGAAAACAAGCTTGCAAAGAAGATAAGCGAGCTTAATACTCCTCCTTATTATCCAAATACAAACAATGACACAAACAAAGAAGAGGATAACAAGAAAGAGGAAGACAACAAGGAAGAGACAAAGGAAGATACCGGCGAGGAGACTCTTACAGTTTCTGAAGATGAAACCGCACAGGGTAGCGCAAACGTAGCTGATGACAAGGACAAGAAAGAAGATAAGAAGACTAAGAAGGACAAAGCTTCAAAGGATAAAGCTTCTACAATGGACCTTGGAGCAGACGATAAGCAGGCTCTTGGCAGCGCAGTAGTAAACGATACAAAAGATACAAAAGATACCGATGCTACAGCTTCAGAGATTGATGTAGAAGAAGATAAGGAAACAGCTCTCGGCGAGGCAAAAGAAACCGAAAATGACGAGGAAGCTAAAGACGAGACTCCTGCAGAAGAAAAAGAAACCGAAAAGGAAACAGGATCTAAAGTAGATATTACTGAAGATGAGACTCCTGAAGGCGCAGCAGATTCTGTAGATACAGTAAAGCCAAACTTCTGGTGGTTACTTCTTATCCTCATTTTAGGTGCAACCGGTGAGGAAATGTACAGAAGACATCGCAACAAAAAGAAAGCTGCTAAAGAAAAAGTTAAAAACGTATAATTCTCCTTATATTATTTTAAAAGGTGGCGCCTAAATCCAGTATTTAGGCGCTTCTTTTTTGCTACGCCCGTAGATAAAAATTGAATTGTTTTCCTTGACAGTACTTTGCTAAAAGGTTAAAATAATACTGTTGTAAATGTACAATGAAAATTAAATAAGGAGGTGCTCCAGTGGAAGAAATAGTGGTATATATTATAATTGCCGCTGTCTGTATTCTTGTCACTGCGATCATTTGTATTCCTCTTGTTAAAAAAATTGCTATTTCCAATCATGTAAAAAATTATGAGGCGAAAGTAGGAACAGCCGAGGAAAAGGCCAGAGAGATCATTGACGAGGCTATCAAAACAGCCGAGACAAAGAAACGTGAGGCTTTACTTGAGGCAAAGGAAGAGGCTCTTAAGACAAAGAATGAACTTGAGAGAGAAACAAAAGAACGCCGTGCAGAATTGCAGCGCTTCGAAAACAGGGTGATATCTAAAGAACAAAGTTTAGATAAAAAGACCGAAGCACTTGAAAAGAAAGAATCCAAACTGCAGGCTCGTGAGGTAGAGCTTGACAAAGAGAAAGAAGCTGTTGAGGAATTATCGCAAAAGAGGTTGCATGAGTTGGAAAGAATTTCCGGGTTGACCTCCGAACAGGCAAAAGAGTATATCTTAAAGACTGTTGAAGACGATGTTAAGCATGAGACAGCTCTTCTCGTTAAAGAACTTGAAACTCAGGCTAAAGAAGAAGCGGACAAAAAGGCAAAAGACATTCTTGTCAATGCTATTCAAAAATGCGCCGCAGACCACGTCGCAGAGACTACGATTTCAGTAGTTCAGCTTCCTAACGACGAGATGAAGGGAAGAATTATCGGACGTGAAGGTCGAAACATCAGAACTCTTGAGACAATGACAGGTGTAGATCTTATCATTGATGATACTCCTGAAGCTGTTATCTTGTCAGGATTTGATCCTATCAGAAGAGAAGTTGCAAGGATCGCCTTAGAGAAGCTTATCGTAGACGGCCGTATCCATCCTGCCAGAATCGAAGAGATGGTAGAGAAGGCACAAAAAGAAGTCGAGACTATGATAAGAGAAGAGGGCGAAGCTGCTGCTCTTGAAGTAGGAGTACATGGTATTCATCCTGAACTTATCAAGCTTCTTGGCCGTATGAGATTCCGTACAAGTTACGGACAGAACGCTTTAAAGCATTCCATCGAAGTTGCACATCTTTCAGGGCTTCTTGCTGCTGAGGTTGGTGTTGATATTAAGATGGCAAAGCGTGCCGGACTTCTTCATGATATCGGTAAATCCGTAGATCATGAGCAGGAAGGTTCTCATATTCAGCTTGGTGCAGATCTTTGTAGAAAATATAAAGAGTCCGCACTTGTTATCAATGCAGTAGAAGCTCACCACGGTGACGTTGAACCACAGTCTCTTATCGCTGTTCTTGTACAGGCTGCAGATACAATTTCTGCCGCAAGACCTGGTGCAAGACGTGAGACACTTGAAACCTATACCAACAGATTAAAACAGCTTGAAGATATTGCAAACAACGCAAAAGGCGTTGAGAAATCTTTTGCTATCCAGGCAGGTCGTGAGATCAGGGTTATGGTTATTCCGGATCAGGTTAACGACTCAGAGATGGTATTACTTGCCAGAGACATTTCAAAACAGATCGAAGAAAATCTCGAATATCCGGGACAGATCAAAGTCTCTGTTATCAGGGAATCCAGAGCCGTTGATTACGCCAAATAAAATTAAGCCGCAATGCATGTCATTGCGGCTTTGTTTTCGCTTAAAAACAGGCAAAAAGCCTTACTAAACCTTTGACTTAAGGGGGTATTTGGTGTATACTCTAGATTGCTTATTTGTTTTTAGAAGAATTGAAAAGGAACCGATCTATGCCAAAACTTTTGATAAAAGAGTATGATTGTCTTACTAATGAAGATGCGGGTAATTGCTTTAAGATCGCATTTTTATCGGATCTTCACGGGGCCGTATATAAAACCCGTGACGGAAAAGACCGTATAGTAGAAGCTGTAAGAAGATCAGAGCCTGATATTGTTATTGCAGGCGGTGACATGATAGTCGGTATTAAACCCGGCAAACAGGTTTCTAAGGCAAAGCTTGAGTCTTCAATAAATATCCTTTCAGATCTTGCTAAAGACTACAAAGTTTATCATGCTATCGGAAATCATGAAGAACGGCTTGAAAAGAGTGTATACGATCTTTATTTTAATACTCTCAAGAAAGCAGGCGTTGTGGTCCTTGACGGCTCTTTTGCAGATATTCCTCTTAAGGGCGATAAGGTAATGCGTATGTACGGGCTTTCGCTCCCTTATGAGTATTATCCGAAGTTTAAGAAAAAGGAACTCTCTGTCAGTGCAATCGAGCGTTTGCTTCGTGCAAACAGAGTCAGCGGCGGCATTAAAAATGAGGATATCAGGCTGCTTCTTGCTCACAATCCAAACTATGCCGATGCTTACGAAGAGTTTGGAGCAGATATTACGCTTTCCGGACATTTGCATGGCGGCGTGGTAAGATTATTTAACAGAGGTCTTATCGGCCCTGATTTTAAACTATTTCCTCAGTTTTCCGGTGGCAGTTATATGGGCAACCACATGAATCTTTTTGTTTCATGCGGCCTTGGGGAACATGTAGTTCCTTTCAGGATCAACGATCCATACGAGATCATGATCATTAACGTTTATTACTAACCAGAGGTATTTATGGGTATACAGGTTAAACTTGAAGCCTTTGAAGGTCCTCTTGACCTTCTTTTGCATCTTATAGAGAAAAACAAGATAGATATTTACGATATTCCTATTGCAAGCATTGCAGATCAGTACATCGAATATGTCAACGCAATGGAAACAAAAGACATGGACATTATGAGCGACTTCCTTGTTATGGCAGCCACGCTTCTTAATATCAAGAGCCGTATGCTTCTTCCTGTTGACGAATCTCTTCCGCCTGAAGAGCAGGATCCTAGGTATGAGCTTGTTCAAAGACTTCTTGAATACAAGATGTGTAAATATATGGCAGAAGAACTTAAAGACAGGCAGCTTGATGCAGACAGGCTTGTTTTTAAAGCTCCGGATATTCCTGAAGATATCGCCGATTTTAAGGAAGACATTAACCTTGAAGAGCTTCTAGGAGACCTTACCTTAAACAAACTTCAGGAAATCTTCAGAAGCGTAGTTAAAAAGCAGGTAGATAAGATCGACCCTGTAAGAAGCAAATTCGGCGAGATCAAAAAAGAGGAGATCTCTCTTGAAGACAAAATAAAATATATCCTTGAATGCGGCAAAAAGAGTGATACCCTTTCTTTCAGAGCACTTCTTGAAAATGCGGGAAGCAAACTTAATATCATCGTAAGTTTCCTTGCGGTGCTAGAACTTATTAAGATGGGTATTATCAGCGTTTCTCAGGATAATTTGTTTGATGATATTCACATTTGCTTTAAAAAGGATTATAATATCAATTATGATGATTATGATTTCACACAATATTAGAAAAGGATGTAATTTACATAGATGGAAATAAAAGAGCTTAAAGCCCGTATTGAGGCAATACTTTTTACTATGGGCGAGGCTGTGGAACTTACCCGTATCGCAGAGGCTGTTGAGCACGATGCAGATACCGTAAGGAAAGTTATCCGCAGTATGATGGACGATTATGACGATGAGAGCAGAGGCATAAAGATAATCGAACTTGACGGTTCTTTTCAGCTTTGTACCAAAGCTGAGATGTATGAATCTCTTATCAGGATTGCGCATGTTCCAAAGAAACATGTTCTTACCGATGTGCTTCTTGAGACTTTGTCTATAGTTGCTTACAAGCAGCCTATTACAAGGCAGGAGATTGAGGCGATAAGAGGTGTTAAGTGCGATCATGCGGTTAATAAGCTTATAGAATACAACCTTATATGCGAGGTCGGCAGGCTTGATGCTCCCGGCCGCCCGCTGGTATTTGGTACCACGGAAGATTTCCTTAGAAGTTTTGGAATCCAGTCTTTAGAGGATCTTCCGGCTGTCAGCCCTGAAAAGGTAGAAGATTTCAAGCTTGAAGCTGAGGAAGAAGTTCAGCTTACACTTGATATATAGATGCTAAAACAGGAGGATTAAGACATGAGTATTGATGAAGTACTTAATAAACTTGCGGCAGAAGGTGTTGATCTTGATACCACACTGCACCGGTTCCTTGACAGCAAGGACATGTATGCCAAATTTTTAAAGAAATTCCTTAATGACACAAACTACGACCAGATGCAAAAAGACTGCGAAGAAAAAGATTATGACAAGCTTCTTGAGAGTTCTCATGCTCTTAAGGGACTTACGGGCAACTTGGGGCTTGACCCGATGTTTAAGAAACTTTCTGATATGGTGGCGGATATCAGAGCAAAAGATTATTCCAGGATCGATGAGTTAAATGAAGGTATCAAAAGGGATTATGAGACTTTCAAGGGAATAATCAGCGGTCTTGACTAAGGTGTTTAAATATGTGTATTTTGGGGGATTGGTTAACTATCCCCTTTTTTATTTATAAAAATAAAAATATGGAGGCAGATATGCTATTTTTATTCTATCTGGGTCTGTTTATCGCCTTTAATGGCAAATTCACATGGGAGATCTTTTATATCGGGCTTCCGGTTGCGGCCGGTATGGATTATTTTTCCATAAGACATCTTGGGTATTCCCCAAAGAAGATGTGGCGGGTGTTTAAGAAAATACCCGGTATCATCAAATACCTTATTATCCTTTTGATCGAGATAATTAAGGCCAATGTGGCTGTTATCAAGATGATCTTTTCATTTGATATCGAGCCGGAACCTTGCCTTAAGAGCTTTGATTCAGGACTTTCCACAAAGACAGGAAATGCTCTCCTTGCTAACTCCATAACGCTTACACCGGGAACCATCACGGTGGAGATGGAAGATGGCAATTTCCTTGTCCATGCTCTTGATAAGGAATACGCAGAGGGCATTGAAGAAAGCGTCTTTGTTAAAGAGATCAAGAAACTTGAGAAAGAAGGTAAGAAATAATGTGGATAATACTCATTTGTTTTGGAATTCTTTCGTTCTTTTCATTTTATAAAGCTGTAAAGGGACCTTCTGTTCCCGACAGACTTATTACCATTAACCTTATAGGTTCTATCGTTATCATGATGCTTGCTATTTTGGCAGTTATTCTTAAAGAAGATTATCTTCTTGATATCTGCATCATTTATGCGATGATAAGCTTCCTTGCCATGGTGGTACTTTCAAAGATCTATACAGGTATCTATCTTAGCAATAAAGCAAAAGAGCAGGAGAAAAATGAAAAGGAGGGAAAAAACTGATGCAGGAGATAATAGGTACCATTCTTATGGTGATCGGCCTTATCTTTGTCACTATAGCTATTTTTGGCGTCTACAGATTTAAATATGTTTTAAACAGGATGCACGCCGTTGCTATCTGCGATACCCTTGGCATGTTTTTTGTCCTTCTTGGGGTTATGGTTTGCTTCGGACTTTCTTTTGCAAGTCTTAAGTGTGCCCTTATCCTTGTATTTTTCTGGCTTGCAGGTCCGGTAAGTACACACCTTATCGCAAGACTTGAAGTTACAACAAATGAGCCTATGGCTAAAAAACTTAAGGGGGAGGATCAGATATGAGTTTTGTAATGCCGGTTTTACTGTTATTTTTGATAGTGTGCGCGGTTTTTGTTGCATTTACCCAAAATCCTCTTTCTGCCATTATCATTTATATGGCATTTTCACTTATCATGTCCATTATCTGGGCGCTCATGCAGTCACCTGACCTTGCCATAACAGAGGCAGCCGTAGGTGCCGGAGTTACCAGTATCTTAATGTTTGTTGCACTTAAAAAGATCCATGCAATAGATGTTAAAGAGACAGGAGAGGGGAAGGAGGACAAGGACAATGAGTAAGAAACGCGAAGATTACGAAAAGTCCTTTTGGTACAAGATCTCCTCATTTGTAAATGATGGAAAAAGCTTTGCAACAAAAGAGATAAAAGAAGAAAAACATATAGTTGAGGAAGACAAGAGTATAAATATTGTTCCTATGTCTCCGTGGGATACGGAAGAGATTGAAAGAACGGGACTTTATGACTCATACAAACACTGGAGTTTTGAAGGTATCTTAAAGAGAGCCCAGAAGTTTTACGGTGTTTTTTCGGTACTTGTATGTGTCCTCATTATCGGAATACTGCTTTTTTCAATATCAAAGCTTCCAAGATTTGGAAATGCGCAAAATCCTGTTAACAACGAAGTATCAAGAAGATATATTGAAAAAGGTATTGAAGAGACAGGTGCTGTCAACATTGTAACGGGCATGATCCTTGATTACAGAGCATTTGATACACTTGGCGAGTCTCACGTGCTTTTTACCGCATGTATCGTTGTCTTTATCCTTTTAAGACTTGATACGAAAGATCAAAAGACTCTTGAAGAAGCGGAAGCTGACGATCGTAATTTTGAGCCAAAGAATGATACGATCCTTCAAAAGGTCACAAGGCTTCTTGTGCCTCCGGTTTTCATCTTTGGTATTTATGTTATCTTAAACGGACATCTGTCTCCGGGCGGTGGTTTTTCAGGCGGAGCCATAATAGGAGCCGGACTTATCCTTTATCTTAACGCCTTTGGTTTTAAGAAGACAGGAAAGTTCTTTACTTTAAGACTGCATAAGATTATTTCAATAATCGCACTTGGCTTTTACTCGCTTTCAAAAAGCTACTCCTTCTTTACGGGAGCAAATCACCTCGAGTCCTTTATACCAAAGGGAACTCCGGGAAATATTTTAAGTTCGGGCCTTATCCTTCCTCTTAATATTGCTGTAGGAATGGTGGTAGCCTGCACTATGTACGGATTTTATGTAATGTTCAGAAAGGGTGGATACAAATAATGATAGGATTATTTAACAATCTTGAAGCTACTACAGCGATCATCGTTTTTGGTATCGGTTTTACAACCCTGATGCTGAACAGAAACATGATCAAAAAGATAATCGGTTTTGACATGATGGACTGCGGTATGTACCTTTTCCTTGCGTCAAAAGGCTATATTGAAGGCAGACTTGCGCCTATAGTGGTAAACGGTGTTACTGATATGGATGCCTATATAAATCCTATTCCTGCAGGTCTTGTACTTACAGGTATCGTTGTTTCGGTATCTGTTTCTGCAGTCATGCTTTCGCTTACCATAAGGCTTTATCGTAAATATCACACTCTTGACATAGATGAGATCATGATGAGAGCTCGTGAGGAAGGAGATGACGAATAATGGATTTTGTTCAGAATCTTCCTTTCTTTGGTATAGTTGCAGCACTTTTCTTTGGTGTTCTTTGTTCTGTTGTGCACAGAAGAGCTGCCGAGATACTTACGTACCTGCTTCTTGGCTTTGAAGTGGTTGCTTCCATACTTGTATTATTATTTGTAATAAGAACCGGTACTTCATTTACTTATATGATGGGACATTTTCCTGCTCCTTGGGGCAACGAGATAAGAGCCGGTATCTTTGAATGTTTTACGGCGTTTTTCTTTTCTGCCACTATGCTTCTTGCACTTGTGGGCGGAAGAAAACACATTTATCACGAAGTGGAGAGCACTAAGGTAAACCTTTATTATACAATGGCATGCCTTCTCCTTAGCTCAATACTTGCACTTATATATACAAATGACCTTTTTACCGCATACGTATTTGTAGAGATAAATACATTATCTGCTGCAGGTCTTATTATGACAAAAAGAAGCGGAAAAGCCATAGCTGCTGCCACAAAATATATGGTAATGAGTTTGCTTGGTTCAGCCCTTTTCCTTATGGGTATCTGTACTACATACGATATTACGGGCCATCTTCTTATGAGCAACATAAAAGAGGCCATGGCGGCTCTTCATGCAAGCGGACAGTATGCAGTACCTATTTCCGTTATCATAGGACTTATGAGTATAGGTCTTGCTATTAAGAGTGCCCTTTATCCTTTCCACACATGGCTTCCTGATGCCCATGGTTCGGCATCTGTAAGTACAAGTGCTATACTTTCTGCGCTTGTATCTGAAGTTTACATGTTCCTTCTTATCAAGATATTTTACAGAGTAATAGGCTGGGACGTGGTTCAGGATAACAAGATCATGAACGTGTTATACCTGTTTGGTATAATCGCCATGTTAATGGGCTCTATTCATGCCCTTCGTGAAAGCGATATCAAGCAGATGATCGCTTATTCATCCATCGCCCAGTTTGGATATATTTTCATGGGAATAGGCCTTGGAACCGCATTTGGTATGCAGGCTGCTGCCTTCCATCTTTTTGCACATGCCTCCGGAAAAGCCCTTGTGTTTATCGCACAGGCCGGTCTTGCGGATGCAAACGGCGGAGACAGAAGGATAGTTGCTCTTAAAGGAACAGCCCATAAGAATCCTATAGCAGGGATCACTTTTACCGTGGGAGCTTTTTCTATGGTTGGTATTCCTTTCTTTGCAGGTTTTATATCAAAGTATAATTTTGCTACGGCGGCCCTTTATTCGCCTAACAAGATAGTGATAACACTTGTAACACTTGCCATAAGTACAGTACTTAACGCTATTTACTTCCTTAGGGTTGTTCTTAGGATCTACAGTCCGATAGAAGATAAAAAGCCGGTTATCAGATCCGGATTTGCCTTCGGGCTTGCAGTAACTGTTATGGCAATTGGTAATATAGCTCTTGGTGTATTTGGCTCTAATGTTATGGAATACATCATCAGCGGATTAAAAATGTTTGGTTAAGGGGGATATTCATCATGAATAATATACTTATCATGCTTCTTGTGATCCCTCTTGTAATGGGACTTGTGAGCATGCTTTTAAGAGGCAGAGAAAAGACTAAGCTATGCAAAGTGCTTACACTTATTTCCTGCATTCTTACCTTTGCATTTTCTGTTATGACATTTTTTGCGGGTGACCTTACACTGCACATCTGGCAGATAACAGAAAATATACCGTTTGACCTTGCTCTTGATGATCTTTCAAGGATATTTGTCCTTTTGTTTAACTTCATCTGGCTTATAGTTTGCATCTACTCTTTTGAGTACCTTGAAGAAGACAAAAAGCAGGAGAGATTCTTTGGTTATTACCTTCTTTCTCTTTTTACCTTAAACGGTATTGCAATGTCATCAAACATAATGACATTTTATGTTTTCTTTGAGTCGATGACGTTGGTTGCTTTTCCTCTCATTATCCATAATGAGACAGATGAAGCAAGAGAGGGAGCTTTTAAATACCTGTTTTATTCAGTGGCAGGTGCGTTTATAGCTCTTGGCGGTATTTTCCTTCTTGTACTTAAAGATGTTCCTATGGAGTTTAAGGCAGGAGGAGTAGGAGTATTTGGCTCTGATACCATGACACTTGTTGCCACAATGCTTATCCTTGTGGGCTTTGGTACAAAGGCAGGCCTTTTCCCTATGCATGCTTGGCTTCCAATTGCGCACCCTGTGGCACCTGCTCCTGCATCTGCGGTAATGTCAGGTATCATCACAAAAACCGGTGTGCTTGCCATAATAAGGATCATCTTTTATTACATCGGTGCAGATAATCTTAAGGGAACCTGGGTACAGTATTCCTTTATGGTCCTTACTCTTATTACTGTATTTATGGGCTCTATGCTTGCCTATAAAGAAAAGATCTTTAAAAAGAGACTTGCTTACTCAACCGTAAGCCAGGTTTCATACGTGCTTTTTGGTCTTTCTCTTTTGAATCCTCTTGGATTTACAGGTGCCATCTTGCATGTACTTTTCCATTCGCTTATAAAGAATACTCTCTTTATGAGTGCCGGAGCTGTTATCCATAAAACGGAAAAGACGGAAGTTCAAGATCTTAAGGGTATGGGATATGCAATGCCTGTTACCATGTGGTGTTTTACCATTGCAGGTATAGCACTTGTAGGTATCCCTCCGCTTAATGCATTTCTTAGTAAATGGTTCCTTATGCAGGGAGCACTTTCAAGCGGAATGAGTGATGCCATAAGATACGGCGGACCTGCGGTGCTTCTTGTAAGTGCCCTTCTTACAGCGGGATATCTTGTTACGATCTCACTTCGCGCCTTCTTTGTTCCGGAAGAAGAATACAGACTTCCGAAAAATGAAGCAGGTTTTGAAATGAAGTTTGCACAGATCGTGCTTACGGTACTTATAGTGGCACTCGGTGTTTACTGTACGCCGCTTGTAAATTACATAAATAATATAGCAACGACGATAATGGGAGGTATGTGATATGAATATTTTAAGTATATGCTTCCCGATAATAATACCTGTCGTATTCGGGCTTCTTATTCCGGTATTTGATTTTAAGAAAAAACTTGCAAGAGAAATCTACGTTATGAGTGTTGTATGTGTTACATCGGTTCTTGCATGGATCAATGTGATAAATATGACACCTGAGACCATAACCCTTTGGTCCTTTGCAAAGCCTCTTATCGTAGCATTAAGGATCGATGGAGTAAGTAAGGTATTTATAGCGCTTATTTCTTCCCTTTGGCCTTTTGCTACTCTTTATGCTTTTGAGTATATGAGACACGAAGAAAGAGTTAATTCCTTCTTTGGTTTTTATACAACCACATTTGGTATAACCATGGGTATTGCATCTTCTGCAAACCTTATGACCATGTATATGTTTTATGAGCTTCTTACCCTGGTTACCATTCCTCTTGTAATGCATGAGATGAATCACAGGTCAATAAGAGCTGCCATTAAGTATTTTACATATTCAATAGGCGGTGCGGCTTTTGCTTTCATGGGATTTATCATCATTACAAAATACTGCGGTACCAATGATTTTGTGTACGGAGGCATCATTACAAGCGAGATAATGAAAGAAAAAGCAGGATATGTATATCTTGCATATATTCTCATGTTCTTTGGCTTTGGAGTTAAAGCGGCTGTTTTTCCGTTCCACGGATGGCTTCCTTCAGCCGGCGTTGCTCCGACCCCTGTTACAGCGCTTTTACATGCTGTTGCGGTTGTTAAGTCAGGTGCCTTTGCCATAATAAGGATTACCTACTTTATTTTTGGAGCGCAGACACTTAAGGGAACAGTGGGAGAGTATATCCCGCTTGTGTTTGTAATAATTACCATAGTATTTGGTTCTTCGATGGCTGTAAAAGAGCAGCACCTTAAGAGAAGATTTGCATATTCGACTATTTCAAATCTTTCATACATACTTTTTGGTGTGCTTATGCTTAGCCCTGCAGGGCTTACGGCAGGACTTCTTCACATGGTATTTCACGGTGTAATGAAGATTGCCATATTCTTCTGCGCAGGTGCGATCATGCACCAGACGGGCTATGAATACATATACGAGATCAACGGTTTTGGCTTTAAGATGAAAAAGATCTTTGCGGTATACTCCATAGCATCACTTGCGGTTGTAGGTATTCCGCCGCTTCCCGGTTTTTACAGCAAGCTTGCCCTTGCAAAGGCAGCTCTTGAAAACGGCGATGTGTTAAGCTATATCGGCATTGCGGCGCTTCTTATAAGTGCGCTTCTTACCGCTGTTTATCTTATGTCTATCATGGTAAGAGCATATTTCAGACCTTTTGAGTCTGACAAGAGTGTTAAAGATCCGAATGCTTATATGGTGATCCCGCAATTTATGTTTTGCGCCATGATGATAGGTTTTTCAATCTTTGGTTCTTATATCTGTCAGTTTATGGCAGAAATAGTAAGTAATCTTTAGGAAGGAGATGGGATGATGAATACTAACGAACTTGGGATCTTATTTATGTCTCTTCTCCTTGCACTTCCTTTTGCGGGTGCCTTCCTTGTATACACCGGGAAGAAAGCTAGGGATTATGTGGCCATTGCTTTTGGAACTTTAGAGTTTGCCACTGCAATGTGTGCCTTCTTCATGCTTAGAGGTGAGACTGTAACTGTCAGATTTGATGAGATAGTTTATCTTGGCCTTGATTTTGCTTTTGACGGATTCAGGTGCCTTTATACGGCGGTTGCCACATTTATGTGGATGATAAGCATTATGTTCTCTAAAGAATATATGGACGGAGAGCATAAAGTAGAGAGATTTTACTTCTTTACCCTGCTTACCCTTTTTGCTACGGTAGGAGTACTTCTTAGCAACAGTCTTTATACCACCTTTATCTTCTTTGAGGTAATGAGTTTTACTTCGTATGTCTGGGTTGCCCAGGAAGAAGAAAAGCCGGCGCTCCGCGCTGCAGATACATATCTTGCGGTAGCTGTTATCGGCGGACTTGTAATGCTTATGGGTATCTCAATGCTGTACTATATGAACGGAAGCGTTCTGTTTGCAGACCTTGCGGGATTTATAGAAAAAGCAGATAACAAGACTGCAGTATACGCCGCAGGTTTTATGTGTCTTTTTGGATTCGGTGCAAAAGCAGGTATGTTTCCGCTTCACATCTGGCTTCCAAAAGCCCATCCGGTTGCACCTTCGCCGGCTTCGGCACTGCTTTCGGGTATGCTTACAAAAGCCGGTATTTATGGAATTTTGATGCTTACAAGTTATGTGTTCTTTGAGGATACGCTTTGGGGCACCACGATCCTTTATCTTGGCGTAATAACTATGTTCCTTGGAGCGTTTATAGCATTGTTTTCAACTAACCTTAAGAGAACTCTTGCCTGCTCCTCAATGTCGCAGATCGGTTTTATACTTATAGGTATAGGCTGCAGCGGAACTTTAGGTCATGAGGCAAACCTTGCCATAAGCGGAACCATCTACCATATGCTGAACCACTCACTTATTAAGCTGGTACTTTTTACAATTTCCGGTATCGTTCTTATGAATGCTCATACCCTTGAGCTAAGTAAGATAAGAGGCTTTGGAAGAAAGAAACCTGTTATGCATTTTGCATTCCTTCTCGGAGCCCTTGGTATCGGTGGTATTCCGCTTTTTAACGGTTATATCAGTAAGACGATGCTTCACGAAAGCATAGTTGGCTTTATCCATATGGGCGGCGGAAGCGTAGCAAAGACCATCGAATGGATCTTCCTTGCATCAGGCGGTATGACTCTTGCCTATATGTTTAAACTTTACCGTACGCTCTTTATTATGAAGCCTGAAGACGGCGAAGTTAAGAAAGAAAAGTACATGACACCTTTTACCGGAATCATCCTTACGGTATCAGCGTTAATACTTCCTTGCCTTGGACTTTTCAGTTCCTTTGTGCTTGAAAATATCATAGGTCCTTGTATGAGCTTTGCAAGGCTTACCCCGATGCATGAAAGCATTAATTTCTTCTCCCTTGAAAACTTAAAGGGAGCGGGAATTTCCGTTATGTTTGCCTGCATTATCTATCTTGTGATCGTAATGCCTATGAAGCTTAAGAATGTATGGCCATCATGGCTTGACCTTGAGAATCTTATATACAGACCGCTTATTTTACATGTCCTTCCGTTTGTTGGTGCGCTTTTTGCAAGAATTGCGGATGGAATTGTGGAAGGTATCGTATATATTTTCAGAAGGTACATTCTTAATGCCAGAAAAGAGAAGATCACAGGACATGAAAGAGGATTTATTAGGATCGGTGCCGTATTTGACAGGATCCAGGCTTTCAATAACGTCTTCTTTAGAAGAAAACGTCCGAAACATCTTGAATATAAGGCCTGGTTTGCGGAAAGAGCACATGATGTCACTAAGTTTGATATCATAGTTGAACACAGTATTTCTTTCAGCCTTATGCTCTTTACCATAGGTCTTGTGATCACAATGATATATATTTTATTTGTTTAAAATTGATATCCCTCTTGGCATAAATTGATACAAATGTGCCAAGGGGGATTTTTTCGCGAAATAACTTGCATATTTTGTTACGCGAAAGTATAATTAAAATCGGCAGTAATTTGGATTTCATTTATTATTTATATATTTTTATGGAGGGCTAGATATGAGTAGTATGACAAAACAGTCAGCTAGAGAACGAATCACTTCTCTTTTTGACGAAAACAGTTTTGTAGAGGTCGGTGCTCTTGTAACAAAGCGTAACACAGATTTTAATCTGGGCGCGCAGGAAGTTCCTGCAGATGGCGTTGTTACAGGATACGGTCTCGTTAACGGCAACCTTGTATATGCTTACAGTCAGGATGCCGATGCTCTTGGCGGAAGCATGGGAGAGATGCACGCTAGAAAGATCGCAGGAATTTACGATCTTGCAACAAAGTGCGGAGCTCCTGTAGTGGGAATACTTGATTGCCAGGGCTTAAGACTTCAGGAAGGATGCGATGCACTCGATGCTTTCGGGCAGGTATACGCTAAGCAGGCTCTTGCCGCAGGCGTTATTCCACAGATTTCTGCCGTACTTGGTGTTTGCGGTGGCGGTGCTGCCGTACTTGCAGGTTTGTCTGACTTTACGGTTATGACAAAAGAAAATGCCAAGCTTTTTGTTAATGCTCCAAACACTCTTGACGGAAACTACACCGAAAAGAACAATACAGCAGGTGCTGCATTCCAGAGCGAGCAGGGCAATGTTGATATTCTTGCAGAAGATGATGCAGATGCATTAAATAAAGTACGCGAGCTTCTTTCAGTTCTTCCTCTTAACAATGAGGACGGAGTTTTTAATGAAGAGTGCACAGACGATCTTAACAGAACAGTGGAAAGTCTTGCCGGTCTTAAAGACGCTGCCGTTATCGCAAGAGAGATCTCAGATAACAGACAGTTTATAGAACTTAAAAAGGATTTTGCAAAAGGTATTGTAACAGGCTTTATCAAGCTTAACGGCATGACTGTTGGTTTTGTCGGCAACAGAAGTGAGATCCTTGACGACGCATTTAAGTGTGTTGAGAAGGTTGAGCCAAAGCTTTGTGCCTGCAGAGCTAAGAAAGCTGCTGAGTTTGTTAACTTCTGTGATGCTTTTAACATTCCTGTTGTTACATTTACAAATGTTACAGGTTATGTAGCAAAGGTTGACTGCGAAGGTAAGATAGCAAAGGCTGTAGCAGGTCTTTCTTATGCTTTTGCAAATGCCGATGTGCCAAAGGTAAACGTTGTTTACGGTGAGGCTTACGGTTCAGCATATATTGCCATGAACAGCAAGCATATCGGAGCAGATCTTGTATTTGCTTACCCTGATGCCAAGATCGGTATGATGGACAGTGCATCTGCTGCAAAGATCGTTGAGACTGATGCAGCTAAGTATGATGAGATGCTTAACAATCCTGTCAGCGCAGCAAAGCGCGGATATGTTGATTCCATTATCGAGCCTGCATCTACACGTAAGCAGCTTATTTATGCTTTTGAGATGCTTTATACAAAGAGAGAACTTAAACCGGCTAAAAAACACGGCCGTTTCTAGGAGGTGTAAGATATGGCAGAAGCAGGACTTAATACCTTAATGGGTATGGCAGTCGTATTCAGTGCTCTTATCTTTATCTCACTTGTTATCAGACTTTTTGGTCTTATCAATGTATTTCAGGCCAAAAAGAAAGATAAAAAAGAAGAGGCTAAGAATATAGCTTCGGTTGGTATAGATAATGCAGTAGAGCAGATTGCGGCAAATGAAGAGAATCTTGCAGACGATCTCGAACTTGTTGCAGTTATTACCGCTGCGATCGCAGCATTTGAAGGAAGTGCTCCTTCAGACGGACTTGTTGTTCGTTCCATCAGAAGAAGAAAATAGAAAGGTTGGTATAAAAAATGAAGAATTATACAATTACTGTTAATGGTAACGTATATGATGTTACAGTTGAGGAAGGCGCAGGCGTTGCAATGCCTGCAGCAGCTCCTAAGGCAGCTCCTGTAAGTGCTCCTAAGGCAGCTCCGGCTCCTGCAGCGCAAGGCGCAGCAGGAAGCATCAAGGTTACTTCCCCTATGCAGGGTAAGATCCTTGGCGTAAAGGTTAACGTTGGTGATTCTGTAAAGAAGGGTCAGGTTGTAGCTATCCTTGAGGCTATGAAGATGGAGAACGAGATCGTTGCTCCTGAAGACGGAAAAGTTGCTTCTATCAATGTAAAAGACGGCGATGCTGTTGAGTCAGGTGCATTAATAGCTTCCCTGTCATAAGGAGGTTTGTCTAAATGGAATACGTAACTAATACGCTGAGCAACCTGGCGGCACAGACTGCGTTTGCTAACCTTTCATGGGGCAACTACCTTATGATCGCAGTTGCATGCTTCTTTCTGTACCTTGCCATAAAGCATGGATTTGAACCACTTCTTCTTGTGCCTATCGCTTTTGGTATGCTCCTTGTAAATATTTATCCTCCTATCATGGAAGAGGGCGGACTTTTACATTATTTCTTCCTTCTTGATGAATGGAGTATCTTACCGTCACTTATTTTCATGGGTGTCGGTGCTCAGACGGACTTTGCTCCGCTTATTGCAAACCCTAGCAGTTTCCTCCTTGGAGCTGCGGCACAGTTTGGTATTTATTCAGCCTACATCGCAGCTATAGCATTAGGCTTTAACGGAAAGGCTGCTGCAGCTATCTCCATTATCGGTGGTGCTGACGGTCCTACATCCATCTTCCTTTGCTCAAAGCTTGGACAGACAGAGTACATGGGACCTATCGCAGTTGCGGCATATTCTTATATGTCACTTGTGCCTATCATTCAGCCTCCTATTATGAAGGCTCTTACCACAGAAAAGGAAAGAAAGATCAAGATGAGCCAGCTTCGTCCTGTTTCTCAGCTTGAGAAGATCCTTTTCCCTATCATCATTACTATCGTAGTATGTATGCTTCTTCCTACTACAGCACCTCTTGTAGGTATGCTTATGCTTGGTAACCTCTTTAAAGAGTCAGGTGTTGTTAAGCAGCTTACAGAAACTGCAAGTAATGCGCTTATGTACATCGTAGTAATCATCCTTGGTACATCTGTAGGTGCTACCACAAGTGCCGAGGCATTCCTTAATGTTACAACTCTTAAGATCGTTGCACTTGGACTTATCGCATTTGCCATCGGTACAGCTACCGGTGTTCTCTTCGGAAAGATCATGAGCAAGGTTACAGGCGGCAAGGTCAATCCTCTTATCGGTTCAGCAGGTGTATCTGCGGTTCCTATGGCTGCCAGAGTTTCACAGAAGGTTGGTGCGCAGGCCGATCCTACAAACTTCCTTCTTATGAATGCCATGGGTCCTAATGTTGCCGGAGTTATAGGTACAGCCGTTGCAGCCGGTACATTTATGGCCATATTCGGTGTTAAATAATTAGAAAAGGAGCATAACAATGTCAGAAGAAATCATAAAAAAACCTGTTAAGATTACAGAAACAATTCTTCGTGATGCGCATCAGTCCCTTATTGCGACAAGAATGCCTACAGAAGAAATGCTTCCTATCATTGATAAAATGGACAAAGTCGGATATCACTCAGTAGAGTGCTGGGGCGGTGCTACATTCGACTCATGTCTCCGTTTCCTTAAGGAAGATCCATGGGAGAGACTTCGTAAACTTCGTTCAGGCTTTAAGAATACAAAGCTTCAGATGCTTTTCAGAGGTCAGAACATCCTTGGATACAATCACTATTCAGACGATGTAGTTGAGTATTTCGTACAGAAATCAATCGCAAACGGTATTGATATCATCCGTATTTTCGATTGCTTCAACGATCTTCGTAACCTTAAGACAGCTGTAGACGCTACCAAGAAAGAGGGCGGACATTGCCAGATAGCTCTTTCATATACTCTTGGTGATGCTTATACTCTTGACTACTGGAAAGAGACAGCTCGTCAGATCGAAGAACTTGGTGCAGATTCTATCTGTATTAAAGATATGGCAGGCCTTCTTGTTCCTTACGAGGCTACAAGACTTGTTACAGCTCTTAAGGAAGGTTCCAAGCTTCCTATCCAGCTTCATACACACTACACCTCAGGTGTTGCAAGTATGACTTATTTGAAAGCTGTTGAGGCAGGATGCGATATCATCGATACTGCTATGAGCCCACTTGCTATGGGTACATCACAGCCTGCTACAGAGGTTATGGTTGAAACCTTTAGGGGTACAGAGTATGATACCGGTCTTGATCAGAACCTTCTTGCTGAAATTGCAAACTACTTTGCGCCATACCGTGAAGAGTGCTTAAAGAGCGGTCTTCTTAATCCTAAGGTTATGGGTGTTAACATTAAGACCTTACTTTACCAGGTTCCGGGCGGTATGCTTTCAAACCTTGTATCTCAGCTTAAGGAAGCCGGAGCAGAAGATAAATTCCAGGCTGTTCTTGAAGAGATCCCAAGAGTACGTGAAGACTTTGGTCAGCCACCACTTGTTACTCCTTCAAGCCAGATCGTTGGTACACAGGCAGTTCTTAATGTTCTCCAGGGTGAGAGATATAAGATGATCACTAAAGAGAGCAAGAAGATCCTTGCCGGTGAATTCGGTAAGACCATTAAACCTTTTAATCCTGAGGTTCAAAAGAAGGCTATCGGTGATGCTAAGCCTATTACCTGCAGACCTGCAGATAATATCCCACCACAGCTTCCAAAATTTAAAGAAGAGTGCAAACAGTGGATACAGCAGGAAGAAGATGTTCTTTCATATGCTCTTTTCCCACAGGTTGCTACAGAATTCTTTAAATACCGTGAAGCTCAGCAGACTAAGGTTGATGCTTCAATTGCTAAAGACGGAGCTTATCCTGTATAAATCTTATTAAAATCTTTACTTAAAAGTTTAGATGAAAAAAGCGGAAAATTGCCTTTTTTAAAGGCTTTTTCCGCTTTTATTTCGTTGAAAACAGATGTGTATTATGATAAAATGTATTAGTAGCAGTTGATATTAAAGTACATTGATCTTTGGCTTATTTATAGAATTTTGGGGGCTTTACCTGCTTATGGATGCTGACAGATACTTGCTCTATTTTGACTATTCTGCCTTAGCGCTTTTGTTCGTTCTTTTGATCCATTTTTATATGAAAAGAAACATTAAGACAAGGCAAAATACCATATTTTCATATATTGTTATTTCGACTTATATAGCTACGGTTTTCGATATCCTTTCTGTATATTTTATCAGAAACAATGAAGCTGCCGGCTTTAGCATTGCTGTGCTCTTTACCAACCTTTTTTTGATTGCTTTTCACAGTATACCTGTTTTTCTTTTGTACTATATTATGGTAACTACAGGAAGCTTTGAAAAGAATATCAGGCTTAGCAGGATTAAATTATATCTGCCTTATATAGTTGCGGTATTTTTGATCGTTATGTCTACGGCTACAGGCTGGATTTACTCTATTAAAGGCGAATATTACTACAACGGCAGTTTGCACTTTACGCTTTATTTTATTACCCTGCTTTATGGGGGCTTGATAATCTATGAAATCTTCAGGTACAGAAAAACTTTTAAAAGTGTTCAGCTCATTTCACTGCTTATTTTTATTGTTATGGCGATAGTTGCTTCAGCAATACAGATTCTTAGATCTGATATCATTGTCATGCAGTTTTTTGTCAGTCTTTCGATACTTGTTTTATATATCGGTATAGAAAATCCGGAGGGCTTTGAAGATAAAAAACTTTCCGTTTTTAATTACAACGCCTTCAGACAGCTTGTAATGATGAGTATCGATAAGGACAACCATCTCCATATCATAATGATAAGACTTAATGATTTCAGGTTTATCAATAATGTTCTTGGACTTAGAAACGGAGATGAACTGCTTAGACAGATTTCAGATTTCCTTAATCATATCGGCAGAAAGAGGTTTGTTGCCTGCAGGATTTCGGGAGTTCAATTTGCACTTGTTCAGAAGTACCCTGTAAAGCAGGGCTCTGATGCTATCCTTGAAGAAACGCTCGACAAGATAAAAGAACGTTTCAGAAGTCCGTTTCTTGTAAATGATATGTCGGTTTCAATATCTACAAATGTTTATAAACTTTCTTATCCTGAAGATGTAAACAGTATCGAAGACATATTTGCGACAACCGATTTTCTTATAAATGAGATAAAAGCCGAAAATTTTGATGAGCTGATGCTCGGAAAGATGCGTGAAAACCAGGTTATTCAGATCATGAAAGAAGCTCTTGATAATAACAGATTTGAAGTTTATTATCAGTTGATATTCGATCATGAAAAGAAGCGTTTTATTTCTGCAGAGGCCCTTGTAAGACTTTTTGATGATAATATAGGTTTTATAAGCCCTGAAGAGTTTGTGCCTTTGGCAGAACGTAACGGTATGATAATCGCTATCGGCGATTTTGTTCTTAACGAAGTATGCAAGTTTATAAAAGACCATGACCTTAGATCAAAAGGTATCGAATATATCGAGGTCAATCTTTCGGCATTGCAGTGCATGCAAAGAGAATGGCATGAAAAACTTCTTAATATAGTTGATTCCTATGGCATTCCTCATGATATGTTTAACTTTGAGATAACAGAGTCTGTTGATGTTATTTCTGAGGAAATATTAAAAGACAGTATGAATAAACTCATACAAAGCGGTTTTTCATTTTCACTTGATGACTATGGTACCGGTTTTAGTAATTCATCATACATTACCACATTTCCTTATGAGATAGTTAAGATAGATAAAAAACTTGTTTGGGATGCGGTAGAAAACGAAAAAGCTATGATCCTTCTTAAAAACACCATAAATATGCTTAAGGAAATGAAACTTAAGATGGTTGCGGAAGGCGTAGAGGATAAGGAAACAGAAGAGCTGCTTGTGAGTCTTGGCTGCAATCAGTTTCAGGGCTATTTACATGCAAGACCTCTTCCCGTTAAACAGGTTCTTAAGAAACTTGATGAAAGTTTTTAAGATAAATAAAGATAAGGAGATTTCTTTATTATGGAGATCAGGGACATTATTAAAGAGGGTAAACAGACAGCCCTCGGAATCGAATTCGGTTCCACTCGAATTAAGGCAGTACTTATTGACAGCAAAGGAGACGTTCTTGCGTCCGGAAGTCATGAATGGGAGAACAGATGGGAAAACGGCATCTGGACTTATTCTATGGACGACATTACAAGCGGTCTTGTAAGCGCTTATTCAGACCTTAAAAAAGATGTTAAGGAAAAATACGGCATTACACTTACAGGCTTTGGAGCTATGGGCATTTCCGCAATGATGCACGGTTATCTTGCTTTTGATAAAGACGATAACCTTCTTGTGCCGTTTAGAACATGGAGAAATGCAACAACAGGAGATGCAGCAGAAATTCTTACAAAAGAATTCAACTTCAACATTCCGCTTCGCTGGAGCGTTGCGCATCTTTATCATGCAATCCTTAACAAAGAGGAGCATGTATCTAAAATTGCCTTCGTTACAACTCTTGCAGGCTTTATACACTATAAGCTTACAGGAAAGAAAGTGCTTGGCGTAGGCGATGCATCGGGTATGTTTCCTATTGATTCAAAGATCAGGGATTATAACCGCGAGATGAAGGACAAATTCAATAAACTTATTGCTCCTTGCGGTTTTGACTGGGATTTTGACAAAGTATTTCCAAAGGTACTTGTTGCCGGTGAAGATGCCGGTACTCTTACAAAAGAGGGTGCAGCTTTTCTTGATCCGCAGGGTGATCTTGAGTGCGGAATGCCTGTATGCCCACCTGAAGGAGATGCGGGCACAGGTATGACTGCTACCAACTCCGTTGCGGTAAGAACAGGAAATGTTTCTGCCGGAACTTCAGTATTTTCAATGATAGTTATGGAACATGACCTTAAAAAGGTTCACCCTGAGATCGATGTTGTAACTACACCTTCAGGTGATTCTGTTGCTATGGTCCACTGCAATAACTGTACAAATGAAATAAACGCATGGGCAGGTATTTTTAAAGAGTTTGCAGATGTTATGGGCGCTTCTGTAAATATGGGAGACATCTATACAAAACTTTTTAATCTTGCGCTTACAGGCGAACCTGAATGCGGCGGACTTCTTGGATTTAACTATTTATCCGGTGAACCTGTTTCAGGTTTTGAAGAGGGCAGACCCCTTTTTGTAAGAAATGCAGACAGCAGATTTAATCTTGCAAACTTTATGAGGCTTCAGCTTTATATGGCACTTGCTGCTCTTAAGGGCGGAAACGATATCCTTATGAAGGAAGAAGACGTTAGGGTTGATAAAATGCTTGGACACGGCGGATACTTTAAGACTCCCGGCGTTGGACAAAGAATGCTTTCGGCTGCTCTTGATACAGAGATATCCTGTATGGAGACTGCAGGTGAAGGCGGAGCATGGGGCATAGCAGTCCTTGCTCTTTATGAAATTTCAAAAGCTAAGGATGAATCATTAAGTGATTTCCTTAACGATAAAATCTTTGCGGGTATGAAAGCAACAACTCTTAAGGCTGATAAGAGCGATGTTGACGGCTTTAACAAATTTATGGAAAGATATAAGAAAGGCCTTAAGATCGAGGCATCCGCAATAGAAAATCTTAATTAAAAAAGGATGGGGTAAAAATGCAAAAGTATGTAATGGCTCTTGATCAGGGTACCACAAGTTCAAGGTGTATCCTGTTTGATGAAGCCGGAAAGATCGTATCTGTGGCTCAAAAGGAGTTTACGCAGATCTATCCTCAGCCGGGATGGGTTGAGCATAATCCTATGGAGATCTGGTCATCTCAGTTTTCGGTTGCTGTGGAAGCAATGGCAAACCATGGTGTAAGATGTGAAGATATAGCCGCCATAGGTATCACCAATCAGCGTGAAACCACTATCGTGTGGGATAAAAATACAGGCGAACCTGTTTATAACGCCATTGTATGGCAGTGCCGAAGAACGGCCTACATGATGGACGAGCTTATATACGGCGAGTTTGCGGATTATATAAAAGAACACACAGGGCTGTTGCCTGATGCGTATTTTAGCGCCAGCAAACTTAAATGGATCCTTGATAATGTAGAAGGAGTAAGAGAACGTGCAGAGCGCGGTGACCTCCTTTTTGGTACGGTTGATACCTGGCTTATATGGAAGCTTACAAAAGGAAAGGTGTTTGTAACAGATTATACCAATGCTTCAAGAACCATGCTTTTTGACATTCATACCCTTACATGGGATGATTATATTCTTGAAAAGATGAATATCCCAAAATGCATGCTGCCTGAAGTGAAGCCGAGTAGCTTCATATACGGCGTTACCGATGAATCTGTCTTTGGCGGCGAGATAAAGATAGCCGGAGCTGCAGGAGACCAGCAGGCAGCACTGTTTGGCCAATGCTGTTTTGAAAAGGGTGACGTTAAAAATACATACGGAACAGGCTGTTTCCTTCTTATGAATACAGGAGAAGAGGCTGTTAAGAGTACCCATGGCCTTGTTACTACCATTGCGGCCAGTGAAGCAGGGAAGATCCAGTATGCTCTTGAGGGTTCTGTATTTGTGGCAGGAGCGTCTATCCAGTGGCTTCGCGATGAGATGCGTATGATCAAAAATGCGGCTCAGTCAGAAGAATATGCACTTAGCGTTCCTGATACCGGCGGAGTTTATGTTGTACCTGCATTTACGGGTCTTGGAGCTCCTCACTGGGATCAGTACGCAAGAGGTACTGTTTGCGGAATTACAAGAGGAACCAAGAAAGAGCATTTTATCAGAGCTACCCTTGAGTCTATCGCATATCAGACTCTTGATGTTCTTCGTGCCATGGAAAGAGATCTTGGACATACATTATCAAGACTTAAGGTTGACGGCGGCGCCTCTGCAAATAATTTCCTTGTTCAGTTCCAGGCCGATATTCTTGACGTTGTGGTTGAAAAGCCTGAGATGCTTGAGACTACAGCTCTTGGAGCAGCTTATCTTGCAGGGCTTGCAGTAGGCTATTGGAAAGATAAAGAAGAGATCAGACAGAACTGGAAACTTGCAAAAACATTTATCCCGACTATGGATAAAGACGTTAGATTTAATCTTGTAAACGGCTGGAACAGAGCTGTAGGACGTGCTCTTGACTGGGAGCCAAAGGGCAGATAAAATTTAAATATCAGATAAAAAGATTGTCAAGAAAAATGCTTGACAATCTTTTTTTTATATAGTAGAATAACAAAGGTTGTCAAGGAAATTACTTGACGAGGTGAAAGTATGGATAAGAATTTAGAGCCTCTCGAAAAGAGGGTAGAGCTTTCAAAACTGTTTGATTTTTACGGCTCGCTTCTTAAAGAAGGTCAGAGAGAGATCTTTGAAGATTATGTTTTTAACGATTACTCCATATCTGAGATAGCGTCAGCACACGGCCTTACCAGACAGGGAATATTTGATACCGTTAAAAGATGCAGCAAAGCTCTTGCTGAATATGATGAGAAGTTATGTCTTATTGAAAAATTCGAAAAGACAAAGGAAATAGTAGGTAAAGTTAATGAACTTGCCAAGACTAAAGATGCAAAAAACTTTCAGCGTATAGAAGAGCTTACCGGCACTATTCTTGATATTTTATAGAAAAGGAAAAAATAAAATTGGCTTTTGACAGTTTATCGGAAAAACTACAAAACGTATTTAAGGGCCTTAAAGGAAAAGGAAGATTATCCGAAGAAGATGTTAAGGCTGCCTTAAAAGAAGTTAAGATAGCTCTTCTTGAAGCAGATGTTAACTTTAAAGTAGTAAAAGATTTTGTTAAAAAAGTTTCTGAAAGGGCTGTAGGAGAAGAGGTTATGAATTCTCTTACCCCGGGTCAGATGGTTATAAAGATTGTTAACGACGAGATGGTTTCTCTTATGGGAAGTGAGACCACTGAGGTTTCCTTCCTTCCTGCAAATGAAGTTACCATAATCCTTATGTGTGGTCTTCAGGGTGCAGGTAAAACCACTACCACTGCAAAGCTTGCAGCCAAATATAAGGCAAAAGGTAAGAAGCCTTTACTTGCCGCCTGTGATATTTACAGGCCTGCTGCTATAAAGCAGTTACAGGTTAACGGAGAAAAAGTCGGCGTTCCCGTTTTTGAGATGGGTACCGACCATAAGCCTTTAGAGATCGCAAAAGCAGCTCTTGAAAAGGCTAAGGCTGAAAAGTATAACGTACTTTTCCTTGATACAGCCGGTCGTCTTCATGTTGATGAAGACATGATGAACGAGCTTATTGAGCTTAAAGAAAACCTTGATGTACATCAGAGCATCCTTGTTGTAGATGCCATGACAGGTCAGGACGCAGTTAATGTAGCCGAAAGCTTCAACGAAAAGATTGGTCTTGACGGCGTTATCCTAACAAAGCTTGACGGCGATACCAGAGGCGGTGCGGCTCTTTCAATCAAGGCCGTTACAGGAAAGCCTATCCTTTATGCAGGTATGGGCGAAAAACTTACAGACCTTGAGCAGTTTTATCCCGATCGTATGGCTAGCCGTATACTTGGCATGGGAGATATCCTTTCCCTTATCGACAAGGCTGAAGCCCAGATGGATGAAGAGAAAGCAAAAGAGCTTTCCCGTAAGTTTAAAAAGAACGAGTTTGATTTTAACGACATGCTCGATCAGTTCGATCAGATAAAAAAGATGGGCGGCGTTAAAGATATCCTTGGTATGCTCCCCGGTATGGGTCAGCTTAAGGATGTTGATATCGATGACAATGCTTTTGACAAAACAAAAGCTATCATATATTCCATGACTCCAAAGGAAAGGGCAAACCCTGATGTACTTAATCCTAGCAGAAAGCACCGTATAGCTAAGGGTGCCGGAGTCGACATTGCAGAGGTCAACCGTCTTGTTAAACAGATGGAACAGACCAAGAAGATGATGAAACAAATGAAGGGTATGATGAAAGGAAAGCGCAGAGGCGGTTTTCTGTTCGGTAAGATGCCTTTTGGGTTCTAAATACGTTATAAACGCTTAAAATAAAGCGATTTATATATACAAATATTTTACGGAGGTGAAATTTATTATGGTAAAGATCAGATTAAAGAGAATGGGACAGAAGAAGGCTCCTTTCTATAGAATCATTGTTGCAGATCAGAGATCTCCTAGAGATGGTAGATTTATCGATGAGATCGGTACATATGATCCTAACGTAGAGCCAAGCGCAGTTAGTATTGATGCTGAGAAGGCAACTGCTTGGATCGCTAAGGGTGCTCAGCCAACAGAGATCGTAGGAAAGTTATTAAAGAATGCCGGAATCACAAAGTAATTTGCGAAACAAGTAAACTTTAAACTATTTTACGAGGTGGATGATTATGAAAGAATTAGTTAAGATCATTGCTATGGCACTTGTGGATCATCCTGAAGAAGTAGTTGTTCTCGAGAGAGAAGAAAATGGTAATACCATCGTAGAACTTAAGGTAGCCACTGAAGATATGGGTAAAGTTATCGGTAAACAGGGTCGTATCGCTAAAGCGATCAGAACTGTTGTTAAAGCGGCTGCTTCAAAAGATGAAAAGAAAGTCATGGTAGAAATTCTTCAGTAGAGAATTTAGTATGAGAAGGGCCTTTTAAGGCCCTTTTTATGCATGAAAAGAGAGGTAAATTTTTGGATTACGATTCTATGTTAAGAGTAGGAGTTGTTTCTTCTACCCACGGCGTTAAAGGTGAGGTAAAAGTTTTCCCTACTACAGATGACAACGAAAGATTTAAAGCTTTAAAGACTTGTTATATAGACGTTTCAGGTAAGGAAGAAGGTCTTCTTCCTGTAAATGTTGAAGGCGTTAAATTCTTTAAAAACATGGTTATACTTAAATTTAAGGAGTTTAACAATATAAATGATATTGAAAAATACAGAAACAAAGATCTCCTTGTGACAAGAGAAGATGCTGTTAAGCTTAAGGAGGGGGAATACTTTGTTTACGATCTTATAGGAAGCAGTGTTTTAACAAGTGAGGGCCTTTGTATCGGTGAATTATCCGAGATACTTGCAACTGCTGCCAATGATGTTTTCGTTATTAAGGTAAATGAGAACATAAATAAATTGCCTGCGCAGGTTAAAGGAAATAAAGAGATTAAGGCAGGGACAGAGCTGCTTTTACCTCGTATTCCTTCTGTTGTTACGGCAATCGATGATAAAGAAAAGATTATTACTGTGTCCGTTCCGAAAGGATTGATATAGCCCATGAGATTTCATGTTATGACCCTTTTTCCCGATATGATAAATTCTGCCATGAACACTTCCATTACAGGCAGAGCCATTGAATCAGGGATACTTAGCATAAATGCAGTAGATATCAGAGATTATACACTTGATAAACATAAAAGAGTTGATGATTATCCTTACGGCGGCGGAGCCGGAATGGTGATGCAGGCTCAGCCTGTTGTTGACTGCTACAGGGCTATAGTTAAAGATAACAATATTAAAAATCCAAGGGTTATTTACCTTACGCCACAAGGCCGAACTTTTAATCAGGAGATAGCCCGTGAGCTTTCAAAGGAAGAAGATCTTATATTCCTTTGCGGACATTATGAAGGAATAGATGAAAGAGCGCTTGAGCTTATAGTTACAGACAATATTTCTATCGGAGATTTTGTGCTTACAGGCGGAGAGATGCCTGCCATGATCATGATGGACTGCATTTCAAGACTTGTTCCGGGTGTGCTTGGCAACGGAGATTCTTCGGAAGATGAGAGTTTTTCAGACGGTCTTCTTGAATATCCTCAGTATACAAGACCTGATAACTATGAGGGGCTTGGCGTTCCCGAGGTGCTTCTTTCAGGGCATCATGCCAACATCAGCAAATGGAGACATGAAATGAGCCTTGCAAGGACAAAAGAAAGACGCCCCGATCTATACGAGGCGTACATTAAAAACAAAAATATTTAGATCCATAGACTGCTGTGGGTGGTAGAGACGCAGGTCGCTCCCGCTTTCAGCAGTTTTTCTATATCTCTTTTATCTGATACAAGACCCCCTGTGATAACAGGAACGGGAGAGTGAATCACTATCTCGTGTAAAGCTCTTGGAAGAAGAGCGGGAAGAACCTCAATTACGTCCGGTTCTGCAGCTTTGGTCTGCTTTCTGATATTTTCATTTGCCATGGAATCAAGTGCAAAAAATCTTAGTACGGTATTCATGCCAAGTTCTTTGGCTCTTTTAATAAGCGAGACTTTGGTAGTGATTATACCGTCTGCCCCGGTAAACTTTTTAATAAAATCTACAGATACATCTTTATTGCTTTCAAGCCCTGTTACAAGGTCAATATGAACAAAAGCTTTTTTGCCGGCAGCTTTAATGGCTTCAACCTTTTCACTTATATTGCAGATATCTCCGTAAAGGATAAAAACCACATTTCCTTCCATAGTAAGGCATTTTTTAAGCCCGGCATCATCTTTAACAGCCATAATAACAGAAGAGGCATGAAGACCTGAAACAAAATCATTTTCCATTTTATTTTCCTCGTGTTTATTGCTTCTTTCCGTTATTATAGCTTATGTGGTTTTAACTTTCAATCATCTTAAAGGAACATTTCCTGCTGCAATGATGTTTACTCCGGTGCCGCAAACGTCTTTAAGGATAATGTCACCGATCGCAACAGGAGCTGATACCGTAACGCCTTTAAGAGCACCTGCTACGTCAAAGATAAGTCCCTTTGGAATATCTTTTTCTGTTTTTACGTTTATCATTTCTTTTGTGCCGCCAGCTACTCTTACGGTACTTGTAACGATCCTGGTTGGGTTTGTTACTTCTTTTTTTGCGTAAGCCTCACCTCTTGGGCAGGTATTTCCTTTGACTTCGGTTACCTTGTCACCCTCTAAAGTAACAGTAAGAGAGCAGCCTAAAGGACAATTGATACATGTTAATTCTTTTACCATTGTTTTTACGCCTCCTCGATCCTTATAGTTACCTTTGAAAGGTCAGGTGTATTTAAAAGATCCTCTTTTTTAAGATCAAGCTGTTCCATTTCGCCGGGAGCCATAACAGGACGTTTTTTCTTTAATATGAGTTTATCGTTGTAATAAAGACAAAGAGCTTTTCCTTTGTATACATCGCCAACTCTGAACCTTACTGTAAGTTTTTCGTCCATAAGAGCAGGTCTTAAGGAAGAAGGAACGGTATATCTTACGCCGCCTTCGCAGGTGATAGGAATCTCTTTTTCGCCTGAATTGCTTCGTTCACCTTTAATATAAGCTGCTGCATTTTTTCCTGCTGTGGCTGCTTCCTGTGAAACATAGTCTACAAGATCGTGTACATGAAGTACGTTACCGCAGGCAAAAACGCCTTCTATATTTGTTTCAAGGGATTCATTTACAATTGGTCCGCTTGTTACAGGGCTCATCTTAACCCCTGCGCCGCGCGAAAGTTCATTTTCAGGTATAAGTCCGCAGGAAAGAAGAAGAGTATCGCAGGTGTAACGCTCCTCGGTTCCCGGGATCGGCTTTCTATCTGGACCAACCTGAGCTATAGTTACTGCCTTGACTCTTTCTTTGCCCTCTATATCTACTACAGTATGTGATAGTTTAAGAGGTATATCAAAGTCGTTTAAACACTGCACGATATTTCTCTTAAGTCCGCCTGAATATGGCATAAGTTCTGCTACAACTTTAACTTTGGCTCCTTCAAGAGTCATTCTTCTTGCCATGATAAGACCGATGTCACCTGAACCAAGTATAACAACCTCTTTGCCCGGCATATAGCCTTCCATATTTACAAGGCGCTGAGCGGTTCCTGCAGAATAAATGCCGGCAGGGCGGTAACCCGGAATATTAAGGGCGCCGCGGCTTCGCTCGCGGCATCCCATGGCAAGTATAATTGCTTTTGCCTTTATCTCAAACATACCGTCTTCATGATTCATTGCTGTGACTGTTTTGTCTTCAGAAATGTCCATTACCATTGTGTTGAGCTTATATGGTATCTTTCTTTCTAAAGCCATATCTATATATCTTGAGGCATATTCGGGGCCTGTAAGCTCCTCCTTAAAAGTGTGGAGACCAAAGCCGTTATGGATGCACTGGTTTAAAATACCGCCAAGTTCTTTGTCTCTTTCAATGATAAGGATGTTGTCTATTCCGTTATCTTTTGCGCTTATTGCTGCGGCAAGACCTGCAGGGCCGCCGCCTATTATAACAAGATCGTAGTTTTCCATGACTTTTCCTCCCTCCTATATTTCCTTGTTTTTTCCGACAACAAATTCGGATCCTGGGCCATTCTTGCCTATTTTGTATATAGACATTCCGGTTTCTCTTTGAAGTATTTCCATGCTTCTTGGTGAGCAGAAACCTGCCTGACATCTGCCCATTCCGGCTCTTGTTCTTCTCTTTATTGCGTCAAGGCTTCTTGCTCCAAGCGGTCTTGTGATTGCATCGATTATCTCGCCTTCTGTGACCATCTCGCACCTGCAGATTATATTTCCGTATGCCGGTTTTTCTTTAATAAGTTTGTTTCTTTCTTCTAAGGTAAGGGTTTCAGGGTTTAAAATACCTTTTCTGATTGGATTAAAATCTGCCTTTTTATTTGGCTTAAGCATTTCTTCAACAAGCTCTGAAACATAAACTCCAATAGAAGGAGCAGAAGAAAGGCCCGGTGACTCAATACCTGCTACATTTATAAATCCTTTTGCATCAGGAGCTTCGCCGATGATAAAATCGTCGGAATCTTCATGCGCCCTAAGACCAGCAAAAGAAGTTATAACCTGACGAAGAGGTACGTTTTTAACGGAAAGACCTGACATTTTTGAAACTCTTTCAAGTCCCTCTGCAGTTGTGTTAACTCCTTCTTTATCTTCAATGTCTGTTGCGGTAGGACCTACGAGAAGGTTTCCGTGTACTGTAGGAGTTACAAGGACTCCCTTTCCCATAACGCCCGGTAACTGGAATATGGTGTGGCTTACCGTACTTCCGGCTTCTTTATCAAGAAGAAGATATTCACCTTTTCTTGCGGTAATGTGAAGTTTCCTTTCACTTACCATGTTGTTAAGCTTGTCTGCGTAAACGCCCGCAGCATTGATAACAAGCTTTGTTTCCAGTACATCTTTATTGCCATCTTCATGATTTAGTGTATTTATCTTATAATGATCATTTTCTTTTGTGATATTTGTTACTTCGGTATTAAGCATAAAGTTTACACCGTTTGTAAATGCGTTTTCGGCATAAGCGATAGTCATGTTAAAAGGACATACGATACCGCCTGTTGGTGCAAAGAGAGCGAACTCGACTTCATCTGATACGCCGGGCTCAATTTCAAGTATTTCATCTCTGTTTAATATCTTAAGGCCTGTAACACCGTTTTCTTCGCCTCGTTTAAGAAGTTTTTCAAGCTCTGATCTGTCCTGGCCTTTAAGACATGTAACAAGAGAACCGCATCTTTTAAAAGGAATATCAAGTTCTTTTGAGATGGTATCCATCATGCGGTTTCCAAGAACATTAAAACGTGCTTTTAAAGTACCCGGAACTGCGTCAAAGCCTGCATGGATAATAGCGCTGTTTGCCTTGCTTGTACCGTTACAAACATCTTCGTCTTTTTCGATAACACAGATATTAAGGTCAAAGCGGGAGAGTTCTCTTGCTATGGCGCTTCCTATGACACCTGCACCTATTATGACTGCATCATACATTATAATTTCCTCCTTAAAAACAAAAAAATGAGATAAAAATAAACATAATATACCTACTGATACGTACATCTTGTTTACCTTTTCTCATCATCTCTTCAGGTAATATTTAATTAACTATATTTTATCATTTTTGTGAGGTTTGTCAACGCATTTTTGACTATAACAAATTTTTTTTATGTATATATAAGTGCTGTAAAAGGGCTTTTATCATTTCGGGTGGGTTTGACAAGGTTGCTGTTTATGATATATAATGCTAACAAGAGTTGATATATGCAGGAGGTGCCATATGACAGAGGCGACCAGCTGTGGCGGCGTAGTCATATTCCGTGGCAAGATACTGCTTTTGTACAAAAATTACAAGAATAAGTATGAAGGGTGGGTTTTACCTAAGGGTACGGTAGAAGAAGGCGAAGAGTATAAAGAAACTGCTATTCGCGAGGTTAAAGAAGAAACTGGTGCAGATGCCAGCATTATCAGTTATGTGGGCAAAAGTTCCTACTCCTTTAATACCCCTACAGATATTGTAAATAAAGATGTACATTGGTATCTCATGATGGGAGAAAGCTATTACAGCAAGCCACAGAGAGAAGAATTTTTTGTAGATTCAGGTTTCTACAAATACCATGAGGCATATCACTTACTTAAGTTTCCTAACGAAAAACAGATACTTGAAAAAGCATATAACGAGTATCTGGACCTTAAGAAGAGCAACCTCTGGGGTAACAAGAAGTATTTTTAATGAAATGGGTTATTTGAAACAAGATTGATATATTTTTATTTGATCATGTTTTAAATAATCCTTTTGTTTACACGCAAGTTATGGTTTGGTTTAATTTTGGGGAATCATTGTATTTAGCGAGGTAAGATCAAGTGACACTAAGTATAAAAAGGATGGTCCTTTTCATTTTGTTTGTTACGGTTTTGTTTGGACTCGGATTTTATTTTACCGAAAAACAGGCCGACAGAAAAAAGGAAGAATTTACTTTTCTAGATTCGGGATGGGATATTACTGTCAATGGACAGATTTATGAAGACCAGGATCTGTATGAGTTTAACGCCGGGATAATGGGCAAAGGAGACGAGTTAACCCTTGGCTGCATCATTCCTGACTTTTCTTATACACAGCCTGTTTTAAGACTTTATGCGGGATACAGTGCCGTAGAGATCATGCTTGACGGAAAGGTCGTATATTCTTACGGAGTTGACAGATACCATGAAAATAAGCTTATAGGCTATGGGTATCATTATTATCCGTTTTCTCCGCGTATGAAAGGAAACAGACTGACCATCAAACTATACGTAGGCGAAGATAATGCTTTTTCAAGGATCGAAACGCCTATGATAGGTCAGGCTTCTGATGTATACAATGATCTGCTATATTCACACAGGATAGCATTCGGACTTATTATTTTTATCATTATTTTTGGAATACTTATGCTTTCTGTTATACAGTTTTTTGTAAAGCAAAGAATCAGGCTCATAAAACTTATAGCGATCTCTGTGGGCTGCCTTTTAATAGGATTGCTGGCACTTTGTAACCTTGACCTCATTTCTTATTTTACTGATGATCTTCTTGTTAAGGTTTACGTTGAATATATTTCGCTTTATATGACGCCGGTACTTTTTCTTTTATATATTTTTGATAAATGTACACTTTCCGGAAATAAAAAAAGGACATTCTTTTATAATTTGCTTATGGCCATGCTGCTTTCTTTTGCTGTATCGTCAATAGTCCTTCAGCTTACAAACAGCATGCATTTACCGGCACTTATAAGATCATGCCATCTCCTGTTTGGTCTTGTTATGGTATTTTTGTTTTATGTGCTTTTTGATGATATCATTAAAAAGAACAGTATTAATTATTACATAATTATCGGCATCACGATCCTGATGATATTTGGTATTCATGATGTTGCGGAGTATTATTTATACAGATTTTCACATGAACATTCACCTTTCAGATATCATAATACCATCCATATCGGTGTGTTTGTGTTTATAATCTGCATGATGCTTGATTTTACAGACGGTATTTTAAAAGCTCTTTATGAAAATGCCAAAGTTGATATCTACGAGAAGATGGCTTATATTGACCAGCTTTCAAATCTTGCAAACAGGAGAAGATATGAGCTGCTTCTTGATGAACTTGACAGGTCAGATAAAGAATACGCCATTATCGGTTTTGACCTTAATTACCTTAAGGAAGTTAACGATTCCCTTGGCCATGACGAGGGCGATAAATACATTAAAGAATTCTCGGGTGTACTAACAAGGGTATTTGGCAGATACGGTACTCCTTGCAGAATAGGCGGAGACGAGTTTGATGTAGTAATCCCGGATATTAAAGATGTGGACTTTAAGGCACTGTTTAATATACTTGAAGATGAGATAATAAGACTTAATAATATCTACGACGAGTGGAATATGAGCGTGGCCTATGGAATGTGCTATTCTTATGAAGAAGGGGTTAACAATGCCAGAAATGCAATGAGCATAGCAGATGCCAGAATGTATGAGAAAAAGCACGAGATGAAAGAAGATAATGCTTTAAATAATGCTTGAATTTAAGGCGTTACTATGATAAAATTTCTTTTGTTGTGAATGCGAGAGTGGCGGAATGGCAGACGCATCAGACTCAAAATCTGACGATGGCAACATCGTGTGGGTTCAAGTCCCATCTCTCGCATAAAGAAGCTCGGGTATCCCGAGCTTTTTTATGCGAGAGATGGGACTTGAACCCCCCTGGGTTTCCATAAAAAAATAAAATAATATACTTGACAAAATACTTGACTTCATGATAATATACATGAGTGTGCCGCACTGTGTGTGGATAAGTTATGCCCTTTTGTGGGTGTACCCCAAAGCAGGCGAGTATTTTTAAATGGGAGGTGTCCTATATGTACGCAATTATAGCAACAGGTGGTAAGCAGTATAAGGTAACTGAAGGTGATGTTATCTCAGTTGAGAAGCTTGGCGTTAACGCAGGCGATACTGTTAACTTTGATCAGGTTCTTGCTCTTAACGACGGAGAACTTAAGATCGGCAATCCTACTGTAGCAGGCGCTAGCGTTTCTGCTTCTGTTATCGAAGAAGGCAGAGGTAAGAAGGTTATCGTTTACAAGTATAAGAGAAAGACCGGTTATCATAAAAAGAACGGTCACAGACAGCCTTATACAAAAGTTAAGATTGATAAGATCAACGCATAATTTTAATTATGATCGATATTGAAATCAGAAAAAATGACAGTGGTTGTTATACAGGTTTTACGGTTAAAGGACATGCAGGGTTTGCAGACAGCGGCTCTGATATAGTATGTGCTGCCGTATCAATGCTTGTTATCAACACTATCAATTCCATCGAAAAATTTACAACTGACAAGTTCAGCGTAAAAAACGATGAAAAAAAGGGCCTTATCGAATTTGAGTTTACATCAGACAAGATCAGTCCTGATTCAAAATTGCTTCTGGATACCATGTGTCTTGGTCTTTCAAGTGCACAGGAATCCTACAGGCAGTTTATAAGATTAAGAGTTTAAGTTAATAGGAGGTGTAACACGATGATGACACTTAACCTTCAGTTTTTTGCTCATAAAAAGGGTGTTGGTTCTACTAAGAACGGTAGAGATTCTGAGTCAAAGAGACTTGGAGCTAAAAGAGCAGACGGACAGTTTGTTTTAGCAGGTAACATTCTTTACAGACAGCGCGGAACTAAGATTCATCCTGGTATGAATGTTGGTATCGGCGGAGATGATACATTATTTGCTAAGGTAGACGGCGTTGTAAGATTCGAACGCAAGGGTAGAGATAAGAAGCAGGTTTCTGTTTATCCTGTAGCTGCTAACGAATAATAGTAACTAACCCCATGTTTTGTGAAAGTTTTTTGCAAGATATGGGGTTTTTTTCCTTTATTGGATCATTTATCAGAAATGAGGAGAATATGTTCGCAGACAGAGCAAAGATTTATATCCGCTCAGGTAAAGGCGGAGACGGAGCGGTTTCTTTTAGACGAGAAAAATATGTTGCTGCCGGTGGTCCGGACGGTGGAGACGGCGGCAGAGGCGGCGACGTAATATTTGAAGTAGATGAGGGATTAAATTCTCTCAATGATTTCAGGCATATTAGAAAATATTGTGCCGGAAACGGAGAAAACGGTGGAGGCAGACGTTGCAAAGGAAGCGACGGAGAGGACATCGTTGTTAAAGTTCCTGAGGGCACTGTTATAAAGGATTTTGAAACAGGTAAAGTCATAGCAGATATGAGCTATGAAAACAGACGTGAGGTCATTTTAAAAGGCGGAAGAGGCGGCTATGGTAATCAGCGATATGCAACGCCTACCATGCAGGTCCCTAAGTATGCGCAACCGGGACAAAAAGCCGTAGAACTTTATGTTACGCTTGAGCTTAAGATGATCGCTGACGTTGGACTTGTAGGTTTTCCTAATGTAGGTAAATCTACACTTTTATCAAGAACAAGTAATGCTAAGCCAAAGATAGCTAATTATCACTTTACTACATTAAGTCCTAATCTTGGAGTGGTTGATCTTGGCACCGGAGAAAGCTTTGTTATGGCAGATATTCCGGGTCTTATTGAAGGAGCATCTGAAGGCATCGGACTTGGTCATGAATTCCTTCGTCATGTTGAAAGAACCAGAGTTCTTATACATGTTGTTGACGTGGCTGGTTCGGAAGGACGTGATCCTGTTAATGATATCAATGCTATAAGAGATGAGCTTTCAAAATATAATGAAGAACTTGCAAATCTTCCTTCGGTAATTGCAGCCAATAAGACTGATATATTTTTTGATGAAGAGGAAGAAAATGAAGCCCTTAAAAAGCTTCACGATGCTTTTGATCCTGAGGGTATAAAGATATTCCCGATTTCAGCCGTATCAGGAAAGGGTATTAAGGAACTTCTTTATTATGTAAACGATCTTCTTAAGAAGACGGAAAAGAAGCATATCGTATTTGAAAAAGAATTTGACGCCGACGATATTATGGATGTACAAAATCCTATTGTTGTTACTAAAGTCGGTGAAAACGAATTTAGTGTTGAAGGTTCTAAAGTTGCCAGAATGCTTGGTTATACCAATCTTGACGATGAAAAGGGCTTTGACTTCTTCCAGAATTTCCTTAAGACTAACGGAATTCTTGATGAGCTTGAACGTCTTGGCGTTCAGGATGGTGACACTATAAAACTTTATGACCTTCAGTTTGAGTATTATAAGTAGGAGAATAAGATGACTACAAAACAAAGAGCTTACCTTAAGGGTCTTGCTATGAATATAGATCCTATATTCAATATTGGCAAGAGCAGCCTTACCCCTGAGTTTATCGTTGGGATTTCAGAAGCACTTGAAAAAAGAGAACTTATAAAGATCGGTGTTCTTAAAAATTGTATGGATGATCCTAAAGAACTTGCAAATGTTCTTGCTGAAAGAACAAACAGCGTTCTTGTACAGGTTATCGGAAAGAAGATCGTACTTTATAAAGCACCGAAAGATCCTAAAAAAGCAAAAATAGAACTTCCTAAAGCAAAAAAGGAATGATGATCTTTGAATAAAATCGGAATACTTGGAGGGACTTTTGATCCTGTCCACAAAACTCATATTAAGATGGCACTTACCGCAAAAGAATATCTTGGCCTTGATAAGGTTTTGCTTATGCCTTCAAAGAAGCCGCCACACAAATTTGATGCAGGTATAGCTCCGGAAGAGGACAGACTTAATATGCTTAAAGCGTCTCTTGAAAATATAGACGGGCTTGAAGCTTCGGACTATGAGCTTAAAAGAGATGGCTTTACCTATACTGCAGATACATTAAGCGCCTTAAAAAAGGAATTGCCTGATACTGATATTTATTTTCTTATCGGCGAAGATTCACTTATGTATATTGACGAGTGGTATAAACCTGACGCTATTTTTGCAAACGCCAGGATCGCTGCATTTGCAAGGGGAACAAAAAGCGAGCATAAGCTTAATGAGAAGATATCAAGCATCAGGAATGTTTTCCCTGCTGCAGATATAGTCACTGTTCCTTTTGAGGCTGATGATGTTTCATCAAGCAGCTTTAGAGAACTAATTAAGGCAGGAGATTTAAAAAAGGCTTCTGAGATTATTCCAAAAGAAGCGCTTGATTATATATCAAAGCACGGCCTTTATTCCGGCAGCGCGGATAAGTTAAGCAATCAGGAACAGATATTAAGGCTTACAGAAATGGTAAAAGGCATACTTAAACCTTCCCGTTTTGAGCATTCTCTTGGTGTTTCTTATACGGCGGCATCTCTTGCCATGAGATACGGGGCTGATGTTTATAAGGCAAGGGTCGCAGGAATACTTCATGACTGTGCCAAGTATCTTTCCGATGATGAGCAGATTGCTTTTGCAAAGGAAAAGGGAATTGAGCTTACAGAAGCTGAAATTGCAAATCCTGCACTTATTCATGCAAAAACAGGTGCGTATTTTGCAAAAGTTAAGTATGAGATAGAAGATCCTGAGATAATTAACGCCATAAGGTATCATACAACCGGTAAGGAAGATATGACACTTCTTGAAAAGATCATATTTTGTGCCGATTATATGGAACCAAACAGAAAGAGTATTCCGGGTCTTGACAGTATCAGAAATATTATATTTAAAAACCTTGATAAAGCGGCGCTTATGATATGTGATAATACTCTTAATTATCTTGACTCTTTGGGAATAGTGCCTGATGAGCAGACAAAAAAGACAAGAGATTATTTAAAAGAGCATTTAGATGACAAAGCAGATGTTTAAAGATTGGAGATATTATGGAAGCAGCAAAAGAAATGGTTAAGATCGCTTATAAAGCTATGGATGAGCATCTTGGTGAAGATATAAAGATACTTGATATTAGCAATGTAAGTACAATAGCCGATTATTTTATGATCGTAAACGGTATCAACCCAAACCAGGTTCAGGCCCTGGTTGATGCAGTTGATGAAAAACTTTCAGAAGCAGGTTTTAACGCTAAGAGGATAGAAGGAGCAAACACTGCAAACTGGATCCTTATGGACTATGAAGATATAATTGTTCATATATTTTCAAAAGAGGACAGACTTTTCTATGATCTTGAAAGAATATGGAGAGACGGAAAAGACGTTGATATTTCTGAAATGTAATTTGAAATATTAGATTTAAAAGGACGTATGAAAAAAGATTTTTCATACGTCCTTTTAATATAGCTAATCAACAATATATAAATTAAGAAAAACGAATTAAAACATTCTGATAAGACCTTTAACAATGCCGACTATCTGGCATTCAAAGTCTCTGACGATGATTGGATCCATGGTGTCGTTTTCAGGCTGTAATCTGATACGGTTCTTTTCTTTGTAGAAGGTTTTTACGGTAACAGAATCTTCAATAAGAGCTACAACGATATCGCCTGTTTTAGCTGTGTTTGCCTTTTCTACGATAATCTTGTCGCCGCTATAGATTCCGACATTGATCATACTGTCGCCCTTTACAACAAGCATATAGTGATCCTGACCTTTGATATATTCGGCAGGGATAGGGAAGTATTCTTTGATGTTTTCTACGGCAAGAAGCGGAAGACCGGCAGCAACTGTTCCAATTACAGGAATACTTACCATGTCTCTTCTTGTAATATTAAATTCCTCATCAACAACTTCAATAGCACGAGGCTTGTCCTGGTCTCTGACTATATATCCGTTCTTCTCTAAAGTTTCGAGATGAGAGTGAACAGAAGAGGTGGACTTAAGATTAACCGCATCGCAGATCTCACGGACCGAAGGCGGATAACCTTTTGATAATATCTGTGCTTTGATATATTCGAGTATTTCTTTCTGCTTTGCAGTGATCCTTCCGTTTGGCATATGTTTAACCTCCGTTTTTGTTTTATTTCTCAAAAATAGTTTAACATAGCATTTGTTATATGTCAAACCTTTGTTCCAAAAAAATGTTCCAAAAAAATGTTCGAAAAACTGTTGACAAACAAAAATACGTTCTATATAATATAGACAAATGGATGTTCGGATAACGTGTTCGGATAGCCTGTTCGGATTTTATGTTCGGATATTTTGCTTTATTTCGAAAGGAAGATGACTATGAAAAAGAAGATGATCTCATTAGCCTTTGCATTTTTACTTATCTGTAGTGCCATAGCTTGTTTTGCTTCCACAGTTTCTGCAAAAAGCAGCGTTAAAAGAGAAAAATATATTGCTAAAGTATATGTTGAATACGGTGACTCTTTATGGAGTATTGCTTCTGATATTTTTTCTTCCGAATATTCAGACACTGCTGATCTTGTAGAAGAAATAAAAAAGATCAACCATCTTTATTCAGACAAGATTATAGCAGGAGAGTATATCCTTGTCCCTTATTATGATTGATCTTTTTTATAATTTGCCGTAAGCTTAATTGTTCTTTCTTAAAGTTACTTTATCCGCTGCGCTTCTTCGTCTGTCTTCATCGATGGCAGCGTAGTGCTTTTTGGTAGTATTTACATCTTTGTGCCCGAGTACATCCGCTACCAGGTATATATCGCCGGTCTCTTTATATAAAGATGTTCCGTAGGTGCTTCTTAGCTTATGCGGGGTTATTTTTTTAAGAGTAGTAACTGTTCTGGCGTATTTTTTGACGAGGTTTTCCACGCTTCTTACATTTATTCTTTTTCTTTGCAAAGAAAGAAACAGTGCCTGCTCGTTTCCTTCTACAGGTTCTATTTTTCTTCTTTCATCAAGATATAGACTAAGTGCGTCTTCAACTTCTTCCCCAAAATAAACTATAACTTCATTACCGCCTTTTCTGTGTATCCGTATTCCGGAGTTTTTAAAGTCTACATCATTTATATCAAGTCCGACACACTCGCTTACACGGATACCGGTTCCAAGCATAAGAGTAACTATTGCCAGATCTCTGACAGCAGTTTTACCGTTAAATTTTTTGGCTCGCTCCGAAAGTCCCTCACCTGTTTCAACGTCATTTAATAGAGTTTCAACTTCATCGGAATCAAGCCTTATTATCTCTTTTTCGTGGAGCTTTGGAATATCTATGAGAACAGTTGGATTATTTTCTATAAGTTCTCTTTTATAAAAGTATTTGTAAAAACCTCTTAGAGCAACCAGCTTTCTTTTAATTCCTGTTTCAGTATTGACTCTTTCGGTAGTGCCCTTGTTATAGTACTTTAAATAATCCATATATTCTTCAATATCAACGGCTTTTAGTTCATCTAAAACCTTAAGCCTGATATCTTTGATCTCAGTATTTTTCAATGATGGATTGTTTTCTTTTAAGAACTTAAAGAAAACGATCATATCGTATGCAT
>JAEEOQ010000070.1 GCA_016284355.1 Lachnospiraceae bacterium | reverse complement strand
TGAACGGAGACTATATAGATATTTTATAAAAGACCACTTTGCGTTTTGACCACTTTAAGCCGGGGTTAAATTGATCATTTTGATGTATTTTTTTATAGTTGAAAATCAATGTAATCATGAAATTGTTTGGCTATTCTTCACAAAAAAGAGTAGCCATTTTTATTCAAGGTGACGAAAAAATTTTTTGCTGTTGACTAATCGGAAAGTTGCTGTTATGATTTGTCTCACTTCGAAGAAATTGAAAAAAATCTGTATTCTTAACGTGCTTTATTCTCCTTCTTTGCAAAGTAAAGCATGTCTTGGCCGGATGAGACGGGATGATCCGGAAATCCCCTCATTGCCGCCGTCTGAAAGATAAGATGAATACACGAAAAGTTATTATAAAAAATATGCGTTGTTGCCCGGCATTTGCGATTGTAGTATACTTAGGCTACAAATGCAGGGGGTAATACCGGAAATGGATGACAAAAAATTCTTATTTGAAAAAGACAAGGTCTGGCATGCGCTTATGGTAATGGCGCTGCCCGCTATCGCAAGTCAGCTTATAGCGCTTGTGTATAACCTTGCAGATACCTGGTTTGTGGGGCGTACCAACAACCCGTATATGGTCGCTTCAACTTCACTTGTACTGCCTGTTTATATGATCACCATCGTCATATCAAATATATACGGTGTGGGCGGCGGAACGCTTGTGGCAAGACTTATTGGCTCAGGAAATGATGAAGAAGCAGGAAAAGTATCGGCTGCCTGTATATGGATGTCGGTGTTTTCGGGAGCAGTGTTCTCAGCTGTTTGCTTTATTATTATGACACCTCTTTTAAGAGGGCTCGGGGCAAGCGATAACATAATAGAATACTGCAGGCAGTATATGTTCTTTGTGGTCGTACTTGGCGGCATTCCTGTTATCCTTAGCAATACATTATCATCAATGCTAAGGAGCATCGGCCTTTCAAAGGAGGCTTCCTTTGGACTTAGTATGGGCGGAGTTATCAATATTGCTCTTGATCCGCTTTTTATGTTTGTGATCCTTCCTGACGGTATGCAGGTAATGGGCGCAGCTCTTGCCACTTTTTTAAGTAATCTGGCAGTTGTGGTTTACTTTATTGTGACCTATATAAAGGCGGGAAAGACTACAATTTTACGCCTTAAGATGTCTGGGGGATACCCATCAAAGAGCTCATTTGCGGCAATATTCGGAGTTGGTCTTCCTGCCGCATCAAGCATACTTTTATTTGACCTTTGCAACATCGTTATTAACAGGCTTTCTGCATCCTACGGAGATATCGAGCTTGCAGCTATCGGCATAGTTTTAAAAGCAGAGCGCCTTCCGCTTAACATAGGAGTTGGTATATGCCTTGGTATGGTGCCGCTTCTTGCTTACAACTATTCTTCGGGAAACAGAGAGAGAATGGATGCCTTCTTTAGATTCGGAAGAGGTGTTGGACTTGCAGTCGGCCTTGTAAGCGTGGTGCTTTATTATACTTTTGCACCTGTTATAATCCGCGCCTTCATTGAAAATAAGGAGACGGTTATGTTTGGAACAAAGTTCCTACGGGCAAGATGCTTTGCAACGCCTCTTATGTTCCTTTGCTTTTCAATGGTACATTTTACTCAGACCATAGGAAGAGGACAGGAATCCTTTTGGCTTGCGGTCATAAGGCAGATAGTTTTTAATATCCCGCTTTTATTCCTTTTAAACCACATTTTCGGCGTAACAGGAATAGTCTGGACCCAGGCCACAGCGGACTTTTTTACTGTAATCGTATCGTATATCATATATTTCAGGATACGAAAGAAAGAGGGCTGGCCTGTAAGGATTTAGTGGGGTGGCACAAACGTCTAAGTAATTATAAGGGGTGATGGCATGCATTTTGTGGAGGCTAAAGGAATACTGACGGCAAATGGCGGAAAATACGGCATGAACATATACCGCGGCTGCTCCCACGGCTGTATATATTGTGACAGCAGAAGCAAATGCTATCAGTTCACGCATCCTTTTGAAGATATTGAGGTTAAGAAAAATGCTCCGGAGCTTCTTGAAAAGGCGCTTAAGAGTAAAAAGAAAAAGTGCATGATAGGAACAGGTGCCATGTCAGATCCGTATATGCATATTGAGGAAGAGTTAAGGCTTACGAGAAGATGTCTTGAGATCATCTGCGGGAATGAATTCGGACTTGCCATACAGACAAAGTCTGACAGGATCTTAAGAGATATAGACCTGCTTGATGAAATTAACAGGAAGGCAAAATGCGTTGTACAGATCACGCTTACGACCTATGATGATGACTTATGCGCTATCTTAGAGCCAAATGTATGCAACACAAAGAGAAGGATAGAAGTGCTTGAAGCAATGCAGGAAAGAGGCATCCCAACCATAGTCTGGCTTACGCCAATCTTACCGTTTATTAACGACACGGAAGAAAACATAACCGCCATTCTTAACGAGTGCGCTAGGGTGGGAGTTAAAGGAGTCATAGATTTTGGAATGGGCTTAACACTTAGGGAAGGTGACAGAGAGTATTACTATGCGGCTCTTGATAAGCATTTTCCGGGACTTAAGGAACGTTACATAAAAACTTACGGCAATGCTTATGAGCTTCCAAGCCCAAAGGCACCGGAACTTATGGCTCTATTTAAAAAGATCTGCAAAGAAAATAACATGATGTATAAGCCGGATGATTGTTTTGCTTATATGAGCACTCTGCCTGAAAAATACACCCAGATGAGCTTGTTTGATTTATAAGAAGATTAATATGAGACATAATAAAGCCGGCAGGATGTTTCCTGCCGGCTCTTGTTATAAATATTAATCAAGTTCTTCGCCGTTGCTCTTTATTACCTTCTGGTACCAGAAGAATGAGTCTTTACGGCTTCTTGCAAATGTGCCCTTGCCGAGGTTGTCGGCATCTACGTATACATGGCCGTAACGCTTTGCCATCTCGCCTTCGCCGTTTGATACAACGTCGATGCAGCCCCAGTAAAGGTAACCCATAAGGTCGATTCCGTCTTCATCTACGGCATCTTTCATGGACTGAATGTTCTGGCGCATATAATCGATGCGGTAGTCATCGTGTACAGTGCCGTTTTCATAAGCATCGTTCCAGCCGATACCGTTTTCTACACACCAGAGAGGGCAGTGGTATCTGTTGTTAAATACGTTAAGAGCGATACGCAGGCACTGAGGATCTGTAGCCCAGCCCCATGCATTTGTCTTAAGGTATGGGTTTGCAACTCTGCCAAAAGCACCGCCGTTGCCACTGCCTGCTTGTGTCCCCTCAAGATGGCAGGTAAGAACGGAAGAACCATAGCATGAAAAACTAAGGAAATCGCAGGTGTATTTTTCTACGATTTTCATCTCGTCGTCTGTAAGTGGACGCTTAAGACCTTTCTTTTCCCACTCTTTGTACATATATGTAGGGATGCGGCCAAGCATCTGAACATCGGAGTAGTAAAGGGTGTGGTCCTCTGCTTTTCTTGCGGCAAGCTGGTCTGCAGGATCTGCTGTAAGACCGTAGCAAGGACCGTAAGCAAGCATCATACCGACTTTTATTTCAGGAAAGTTCTCATGTGCAGCCTTAACTGTAAGAGAAGAAGCGAGGAACTGGTTGAAAGCAGCGTTAAGTATCTGCTGTGGCTCTGCATGGATAAGACCTGCCGTAACAAAAGGAGCAGCGTCGATGCAGTTGATCTCGTTAAATGTAAGGTAGTATTTAACAAGACCTTTAAGCCTTGTAAACATAGTAGTTGCGTATTTTACGAAAAGGTCTACGCACTCTTTGCCTTCCCAGCCGTTGCATTTCTGCGCCAGGATAAGAGGAGTCTCATAGTGGTGAAGAGTGATAAGAGGCTCGATACCGTGCTCTTTACATTCTCTTGCTACGTTCTCATAATACTTAAGGCCTTCCTCGCTTGGCTCGCCCCAAGGGTCAGGGAAAACTCTGGACCACTTAACTGAAAATCTGTAAGACTTAAAGCCCATCTCAGCCATAAGAGCGATATCTTCTGCATAATGATGATATCCGTCTGATGCGATGTGGCCGGGATAGTAATATTTTGGGTCGTCAAGAGCGACAGGGACAGCTCCCTCAGGTAAATGACGCTCAGGACTTCCAAAACAAAGAGGTGTGGAACCGGTTTCACCGTTTTCCTTTTTCCATGTAACCTGTCTTCTAACGGTGTGAGAACCGTTTGTCATAACGTCGGCTGTAGCAAAAGCTCCACCGCCTTCAAGAGGGAAGCCTTCGTACTGATTGGCAGCAGTAGCACCGCCCCATAAAAAATCCTTTTTAAAACCCATGTTATTTCCTCCTAAAAATCTGTTTTAATCCGATCATAAAACATTACAGCCATGATTATACCATGTTTTAAGCTATATTAATACCCCGGAAAGAGGGTTACAAAAAAGATTGGCACGTATTATTCATGATGTAACCTTTGGGACTTTCTACGCCATGTAAATACCTTCTGCAACGAAAGGGGCGTTGCGCTATTGCGACGAGGTTACAAACATGATAAAATCATGCTGTTTTGATTGATAATTGTTACCACATCAGCGAGGGGACCACTATGTTTTCTAAGATTACTTCAAAGTTTACTAAAGATGATTTTCTTTCCATACGAGATTTTGTTAGGCTTCAATACGAAAAGACCGCAAAATATCAGCATCACATCTTAAGATTTATCGCCGGAATGGAAATAAGCATGATGATACTTGGGTATTTTAATTACAACCACAGCAATCCAAGATATCTGCCTTACATGACTCTGTATTTTCTGCTGGCGGCTGCTTCGATATTTACGGATATTGTAGTTAAAAATGCTGAAAAGAAAGGAATACTTAAAATTAGCAAAGCCCTCTCAAGGGTCGGATATTTTTATTTTGCCTTTATAGTTGCCTGGGGGCTTGCGATCACAACTCTTGACGTAACAAGAGGCGGAACATACTGGGTTGCGGCGACTGTGATAATGTCAATTGCAATATTTTTAAACCTTAATCCTTTTTATACCTCCGGAGTTGTTACTTTAGCCGGAATATACCTTATGGGCTTAAACTTTTATGTTAAAGGGAGAGTAACTGCAGGCCTTATAAACGTTGCAATATACACGCTTATCGTATGCATTATCATATTCAAGAATTATTTTGCCATGTATGAAAACTATTACATGGAATATAAACTCGAGCAGCTTTCTCTTCGTGACGGCCTTACGGGAGTCAACAACAGAAGAGCATTTGAAAATGTTGAAGACAGACAAACAGACAGCGTAAAATGCGTTGCTATCGTAGATATAGATGATTTTAAACTGATAAATGACGGAAGGGGGCATCAGGCGGGTGACGAGGCACTGCTCCGTGTTACTTCCGTTTTCAGAGAATATTTTAAGGATAAAGAGATATACAGATACGGCGGAGACGAATTTGTTTTCCTTTCCGGCTGCAGTGCATATGAAACAGCAAAAAGACTTGAAAGAGTAAATCAGAGACTTGCTGAAAGTGCAAATTCTTATTCCCTTCATATTTCGGGAGGCATAATGACAAGAGTAGAAGGAAAGAGCATAAACGAGATCCTCTCTGTGGCTGACGGGCTTTTATATGAAGCAAAAAAAGAGGGAAAAAAGAAGATTAAAGCCGCATAACTTAATAAATGACAGATCTGAGCAGATGGATGGTTCCACCTGCTCTTTTTGTATTTATAAAAATACATCATTTACCTATTGACAAGGTAGGTTGATAATGTTATCATCCTATTAACCTACCTGCTGGGTAGGTTAATAAAAACTATTTATATTTAAGGGGGTAACCGTAATGTCAAAGATTTATGCTTCAATTGATGAATTGATCGGAAAGACACCTATTGTCGAGCTTAAAGGAATTGAAAAGGAGTTTTCGCTTAAGGCAAAGCTTCTTGCAAAGGTAGAATATTTTAATCCAACAGGTTCTGTTAAAGACAGGATCGCAAAGGCTATGATAGATGATGCTGAAAAAAACGGTATTTTAAAACCGGGTGCTACAATCATCGAGCCAACCAGCGGAAATACAGGTATCGGACTTGCTTCTGTTGCGGCAGCAAGAGGCTACAGAGCTATTATTGTTATGCCTGAGACTATGTCTGTTGAGCGTCGCCAGCTTATGAAAGCATATGGTGCAGAGCTCGTTCTTACAGAAGGGGCAAAGGGAATGAAGGGAGCTATCGCTAAGGCTGAAGAGCTTTCAAAGGAGATCCCGGGAAGCTTTATTCCTTCTCAGTTTACAAATCAGGCCAATCCAAAGATCCACTACGAGACTACCGGCCCTGAAGTATTTGAAGACACCGACGGAGCAGTAGATGTTTTTGTTGCAGGCGTTGGTACAGGCGGAACATTATCAGGTACCGGCAAGTATCTTAAAGAAAAGAAACCATCTGTTAAGGTTGTTGCTGTAGAGCCAAGTGACAGCCCTGTTCTTTCAAGGGGTCAGGCAGGACCTCATAAGATCCAGGGTATCGGTGCAGGCTTTATTCCTGAGACCCTTGATACGAAGGTTTATGATGAGATCATCGCCGTAGAGGCAAATGATGCATTTGAGACAGGACGCCTTGTAGGACATAAAGAGGGCTTCCTTGTAGGTATTTCTGCAGGTGCTGCCGTATGGGCAGGTATTGAACTTGCAAAGAGACCTGAAAATGAAGGAAAGACCATCGTAGTCCTTCTTCCTGATACAGGAGACAGATATCTTTCAACACCGCTCTTTGAGCAGTAAATTACTATACCAGATTTTGAAAAGAGGATTTATAAATGTTTATTTATGCAGACAATGCAGCGACAACGTCGGTAAGCAAAACTGCGCTTGATGCCATGCTTCCCTGTTTTACCGAAAATTACGGCAATCCGTCAAGCCTTTATGAGGTAGGACAGAATGCAAAAAGTGCGCTTGAGGGGGCAAGAAACGATATAGCAGCAGTTTTAAATGCTTCACCTCGCGATATTTATTTTACTTCAGGCGGAAGCGAGGCAGATAACCAGGCTATCGTATCTGCTGCAAGAATCGGAGAAAAGAAGGGTAAAAAGCACATAATCTCAAGCAAGTTTGAGCATCATGCGGTTTTACATACTCTTAAAAAGCTTGAGAAAGAAGGCTTTGAAATAACACTTCTTGATGTACATTCAAACGGCATAGTTGATCCGAAAGAAGTTGCAGATGCCATAAAAGAAGATACATGCCTTGTTACGATAATGTATGCAAACAACGAGATCGGTACCATTCAGCCTGTAAAGGAGATAGGTGCCATCTGCAGAGAAAAGGGCGTCCTTTTCCATACAGATGCGGTTCAGGCAGCAGGCCATCTTCATATCGACGTAGAAGATCAGAATATTGACATGCTTTCAATATCAGGCCACAAATTCCACGGCCCTAAGGGAACCGGAGTGCTTTATGCAAGATGCGGCATTCTTCTTACAAATATTATTGAAGGCGGTGCCCAGGAGCGAGGAAAAAGAGGTGGTACAGAAAACGTACCTGCAATTGTCGGTATGGCGGCAGCTCTTAAAGAAGAAAATGCCAATATAGATGAAAATGCCGGAAAGCTTATAAAGGTAAGAGACAGGATAATAGCAGGTCTTGCAAAGATCCCATACTCTGAGCTTAACGGCGATAAGGAAAAGAGACTTCCCGGCAACATTAACTTCTGTTTTGAGGGTATTGAAGGAGAATCGCTCCTTTTACTTCTTGATGATAAGGGAATATGTGCTTCATCAGGTTCTGCCTGTACTTCAGGCTCCCTTGATCCAAGCCATGTACTCCTTGCCATAGGCAGACCTCACGAGGTGGCTCACGGCTCACTTAGACTTTCTCTTGGAAATGACATTACCGAAGAAGCTGCGGATTACATTATCAGATCCGTAGATGAGGTTGTTACATATCTTCGCAATATGTCACCTTTCTGGAAAGACCTTGTAAGCGGCAAGAGACCACACGTATTTAAAGAGTTTATGGAGGTGTAAGAAAATGGCATTATACAGTGAAAAAGTTATGGATCATTTCAGAAATCCAAGAAATGTGGGAAGTATTGAAGATGCAGACGGTATAGGAGAGGTTGGAAATCCTGTCTGTGGTGATATAATGAAGATATATCTTAAGATAAACAAAGAGCAGGTTATTGACGATGTCAAATTTGAGACCTTCGGATGCGGAAGCGCCATAGCATCAAGTTCTATGGCTACAGAGCTTATAAAAGGTCAGCCTGTATCTGAGGCTCTTAAGCTTACCAACAAGGCAGTTACAGAGGCTCTTGACGGCCTTCCTGCACACAAGCTTCATTGTTCTGTGCTTGCAGAAGAGGCTATTAAGACAGCGGTAAAGGATTATTACGATAAAAACAGTATCCCTTACGACCCTGCAGATTTCCCTGCAGGGGAAGACTGTGAGCACTGCGCTATGCACTAAGGAGGGATTAAATGATCTCAACAAGAGGCAGGTATGCACTTCGCGTTATGATCGATCTTGCAAAAAACGGCAGCGGCGACTTTATACCCATGAAGGATGTGGCAGACAGACAGGGAATATCACTTAAATATCTTGAACAGATCCTTCCGGTTCTTTCAAAAAACGGCCTTGTTGAGGCTGTACACGGAAAGGGCGGCGGATATAAGCTTGCTAAAGATCCTTCAGATATTAAGGTGGGCGAGGTACTGCGCCTTACCGAAAAAGAGCTGGCTCCTGTGGCCTGCCTTGCGGAAGGGTCGGCTGCATGCGAGAGAATGCCAAAGTGTGTCACCATAAGCTTTTGGAAAGAATACAACGAAGTGGTAAACGAATTTTTAGACAGCAAAACATTGGCTGACTTTTAGTGTCACATGGGTGTCGCATGGGGACGGAGTCAGTACGACATTTTTTCTCAAAATGTCGTACTGACTCCGTCCCCATGCGACATTTTACTTAATTAACTGAAAGTTTATACATTTTTTATTAACATATCCCCTGCTTATATGTTATCATGTCTGACGTAAAACGACGGAATTTTTATTAGGAGATTATTTATGCTGCAATTAAAAGAGATTAGAAAAGACTACCCTGCAGGAGATGGCGTGGTTCACGCATTAAAGGGTATCAATCTTACATTCAGAAGAAATGAATTTGTTTCTATCTTAGGTCCTTCCGGCTGCGGAAAGACTACACTTCTTAATATCATCGGCGGTCTTGACGGTTACACAAGCGGTGACCTTGTTATAAACGGCAGATCAACAAAAGCCTTTAAAGACCGTGACTGGGATACTTACAGAAATCATTCCATAGGATTTGTTTTCCAAAGTTATAACCTTATACCTCATCAGAGCGTACTTAGCAATGTGGAACTTGCTCTTACCTTATCAGGAGTATCAAAAGCAGAAAGAAGAAGGAGAGCAAAGAAAGCCCTTGAGGATGTGGGACTTGGAAGTCAGCTTTCTAAAAAACCAAGCGAAATGAGCGGCGGACAGATGCAGCGTGTAGCAATTGCCCGTGCTCTTGTAAATAACCCTGAGGTAATCCTTGCAGATGAGCCTACAGGTGCCCTTGATACAGAGACAAGTATCCAGGTAATGGAGATCTTAAAAGAGATCTCAAAAGACAGACTTATCATTATGGTAACTCACAACCCTGAGCTTGCGGAAAAGTATTCAACAAGGATCGTGCGTATGCTTGACGGCGAGATAAAAGACGACACAAATCCTCTTGACATAGCCGCAGAAAACAGAGAACGTGAGCTTGACAGAGACGAGCGTATCGCAAAGATGAAAAAAGGTAAGAGAGACAAAAAGTCTTCAATGTCGATATTTACCTCATTCGCTCTTTCCTTAAATAACCTTTTTACAAAGAAAGGACGTACCATACTTACCTCATTTGCGGGAAGTATTGGTATAATCGGTATCGCCCTTATCCTTTCTATTTCAACCGGACTTTCGGCTTACATAGACAGAGTTCAGGAAGAGACCCTTACCGCATATCCTCTTACCATAGAGTCAAAGTCAATGGATCTTGGTGCCATTATGTCAACATTCCTTGGACGTGGCAACTCAGACCACGATCATCCAAAGGACAAGGTTTATGTAAATGATTCTCTTTACAACATTGTGGATGCCATGAGCAATATCGAGGTTACGGAAAATGACCTTAAGTCCTTTAAAAAGTACCTTGAAGATGAGTACGCAAAAGATGGAAGTGACCTTAACACGGCCCTTAACGGTGTTTCTTATTCATATAATATAAATATGCCAATCTACACCAAGAATGTGGATGGTGAGATACTTCTTTCAGATGTACAGGCGCTTATGAGCGATATTTACGTACAGAATATGGGACTTAGCAGCAGCGCGGCAAGCGAAGTTTTAAATGCCAGCGGAAGCAATCCGATGTTCAGACTTGCGGGAAACGGCATGAGAATGTGGCAGGAGCTTCTTCCGGGGCTTAAGGGAGAGTCGGTAAACGACGTTCTTAAAAAGCAGTACGATGTTGTATACGGCGAGTGGCCAAACGATTACAACGAAGTAGTGCTTGTACTTAACAAATACAATGAACTTGACGATATCACACTTTATGCTCTCGGACTTGTGGAAAAAGAGCATATTGATGCCATAACAAAATCCGCTATGGAAAATGAAGGAAACAAAGCCGAAAGACTTACAAAGACCTGGACATACGAAGAAATCTGCTCTCAGACTTACAGGCTTGTACTTCCTTCTTCCTGCTATGTTTACGATGAGGAAAAACAGGTTTATACGGACCTTCGCGAAACAGATACGGGCCTTAATTTCCTCTACGACAACGCAGTTCCTCTTAAAGTAACGGGTATCATAAGACCAAATGAAGATGCAAACAGCAATATGCTTTCAGGCTCTATTGCTTATACGAGCAAGCTTACAGAGTATGTTATAGAAGAAAACGGCAAATCATCTGCCATAAAAGACCAGCTTGCAGACGAAAATGTGGACATCTTTAACGGATTTACCTTTAAGAGTGCAACAGAAGGCTATACAGATGATGAAAAGGCTGCAAAGACTGATGAATATATAAACGGCCTTACAGATGAAACAAAGCTTATGCTCTATACAAGACTTATGAGCATTCCTTCCGATGAAGAACTTGCAAATATGACAAAGCAGGGCATGGAAGGCCTTGACAGAAAGGCTATGGAAGGCCTTTTAAAAGAAGCTATGACATCCCAGATGGGTATGAGCGAAAGTCAGGTTGAAGAATATCTTTCTTCAATGTCAGATGAAGATATGACAGCCTACACGGAAAAAGTCATATCGGAAAAAGCCAAAGCTGATTATGCGGCAGGAGTTATGGCAAGATTTCAGGCCATGTCCCCTGTAGAACTTAAAGCAGGGGCAGATGCGTACTTTGACGGTCTTTCTCTTGAAGAAAAAGCAAAGATATTTGAAGATGTTATAGAGCTTTCAAATTCAACCCTTGAAGAAAACCTTGAAAAGCTGGGATATGTGTTCCTTGATGATCCTGCTACCGTAAATATTTATGCAAACAGCTTTGAAAACAAAGATAAAATAGAAGATGCCATTGCATCTTACAACGAAGGCAGAGAAGAGCTTGAAAAGATCGAGTACACCGATTATGTGGGACTTATCATGAGCTCTGTTACCACTATAGTAAATGCCATTACATACGTGCTTATAGCATTTGTGGCTATTTCACTTGTGGTTTCATCTATTATGATCGGTGTTATCACACTTATCTCAGTTCAGGAAAGAACAAAAGAGATCGGTATCTTAAGAGCACTTGGCGCAAGCAAGAAGAATGTATCAAGCCTCTTTAACGCAGAGACAGTTATTATCGGATTTGCTTCGGGACTTATAGGAGTAGGCATCACGATCCTGCTTTGCTTCCCGATAAATTCAATAATCCATAGTCTTACGGGAATAGAGAGCCTTAACGCTTACCTTCCTCCGGTTGCGGGTGTGATCCTTGTGGGAATAAGCGTATTCCTTACACTTATCTCAGGTGTTATCCCGAGCCGCAGCGCAGCAAAGAAAGACCCTGTGGTTGCATTACGAACCGAATAAAAGGCGGATGCCGTCTTTTATATCACTTTCGGAAAGGCCTGCAAATCCAAAGGCAAAGGAAACCGGAAGGTCGCTTTTTTCAAATAAGAATTCGGAAATACCATAAAGCCTGATGCCTTTGTTTAAGGCAGAGGCTGCAATATCTTTTTCATTGTTAATATCAGGGAAGCTGACAGTAACAAAAAGTCCCGCATCTTCATCAAGGATACGGAGGTTGCTGCCGGCTTCTTTTATTGCATTTATAAGGACATCGTGTTTTGCGCGGTAAAGCTTTCTTGTACGGTTAAGATGCCTTTCGTAAGAGCCTTCGTTTATAAATGCGGCAAGTATCAGCTGGTCGATCCTTGAGACAGTGGAAGCGTAGTGTGAAAACCTGTTTTTGTACACCTTAAGAAGTGAGTCCGGAAGCACCATATATCCGGCTCTTATGGCAGGAGCGATGGTCCTTGAAAATGTTCCAAGGTAAATCACTCTGTCATTTTCATCAAGCTCCTTTAAAGCAGGGATAAGGCGCCCTTTGTATCGAAACTCACTGTCGTGATCGTCTTCGATGATATATTTACCTGTCTTTGCGGCAATATCAAGAAGTTCTTTTCTTTTTGAAGCGCTCATGATAACCCCGAGCGGGTACTGGTGGGAAGGGGTAACATAGACCGCTGCCGCATTGCTTTTTTCAAGGCCAGAAAGATCGTGACCTGAAGGAGTTACGGGAATTGGGACTATATCTGCTCCAAAACCTTTAAAGATCCTGTAAGCCTGCATATAGCAGGGGTTTTCCATGGCAATTGCAGAAGGGATGGAAAGAAGTTGAATAAGGAGCTGAAAAGAATAGTCTGCTCCCGCACATATGATAATGTTGTCAGGACTTACGTTAAACCCACGAAAACCTGCAAGATAGCCGGCTATAGCCTGCCTTAATTCGTATTCACCCTGCCTGTCACCAAGAAGAAAAAGATCGCTTCCTCTTTCGGAAAGAAGCCTTCTGTTAAGGCGCTGCCATGAGGCGTATGGGAAAGTACCTGTATCAAGGGCAAAAGGAGAAAAGTCGTACTTGTAAGGAGAAGATAGGGCGGCCTTTTTAATAGCCGGCTTTATCTGACTTATCCTTGCTTTTTGACTGCCTGTTATCTGAGATACGATATAGCCGCTTCTGTCCTTTGAATCTATATAACCTTCCGAAAGCAGCTGATCGTAAGACATCTGAACGGTGTTGCGGCTTACGGAAAGATGGGAAGCAAGGGCTCTTGTGGAAGGAAGCTTTGCGCCTGCAGAAAGATTCCCTGTATTTATCTCATTTTTAATATGTGAATAAATCTGTTCGTACAGCGGTTTTCCGCCTTTATTAAGGTTGATGGTAAGCATATCTGGCACCTCTCTTTTAAGATGATTTTAGTAAAACCACAGTGCCAAGTCAATGATCATTCACATCTTTTTCACATTGAGAATAAGTTTGGCTGTTGACGATGGGGTTTTCAGACTATATAATGAAAGTGTTTGGGGTTTTAAAAATTCAGAGGAGAAAAAAGAATGAGTTTTGGAATTGTTTTAGCTGTCTGTGGAGGCTTGTCACTGTTCCTTTACGGAATGAAGATGATGAGTGACGGTCTTGAAAAGGTTGCGGGTGCCAGACTTCGCGGCATTCTTGCAGCGACCACAAAGAACAAATTTGTGGCAGTTTTGGTCGGTACTTTAGTTACCGCTATTATCCAGTCTTCAAGTGCCACTACCGTACTTGTGGTGAGCTTTGTTAACGCCGGGCTTATGACTCTTACAGAGTCAGTTGGTATTATACTTGGTGCCAACATCGGTACAACCATTACCGGACAGCTCATTGCCTTAAACCTTACCGATATGGCACCTATATTTGTGCTTATCGGTATAATTATGATCATGATGATCAAAAAGACATCTGTCCGTAAAACCGGAGAGATCATCTTTGGTTTCGGTCTTCTTTTCATAGGACTCGGAACCATGAGCGGCGCTCTTGAAGGCGTTAAGAGTATGCCTATTATCGTAGATACTCTTGCTTCATTAAGGAATCCTGTACTTGCCATACTTATCGGTTTTGTAGTTACAGCGATCTTACAGAGCTGCTCTGCATCCATCGGTATCGTTATGGTACTTGCAGCTCAGGAACTTATTCCGGTTCCTATCTCGTTTTACCTGATACTCGGCTGTAACATCGGTGCTACGGCTACAGCTATGCTGGCTTCATTAAGCGCCAAGAGAGACGCAAAAAGAGCAGCACTTATACACCTTCTTGTTAATATAATCGGTGCCGTTGTTAATGCCGTCATCCTCTACTTCTTTATGGATGAATTCATTATGCTTCTTGACACCATTACTAAAAATGTATCAAGCGTGCCTGTTAACGGCATTAACGATAAGATCGCCAAGAACATAGCAAATGCCAACACGATATTAAAGGTAATGCAGGTACTTGTTGTATTCCCATTTACAAATCTTATCGTTCGCTTTACCGACAGGCTTGTACGTAAGGAAGATACGCAGCAGGACGGTATGCATCTTGAGTACATAAGCGAGCATTCCGTATTTTCACCGCAGGCTGCTATTCCTGCCACTACTCAGGAGATCATCAGAATGGGCAATATAGCTTTTGATAATCTTGACCGTGCCATGAAATGTCTCCTTGATCGAAATGTAGAGGGAACAGAAAAAGTTTACGAAACAGAAAAAACCATTAATTACCTTAATACAGAGATAACAAAGTACCTTGTAAAAGCCAACCAGCTTTCACTTCCTGTTGCCGACCGTAAGTCGCTTGCAGGTCTTTTCCATGTGGTAAGTGATATCGAGCGTATAGGTGACCATGCGGAAAATGTGGCTGACTTTACAAAACAGATGGTTGAAGATAATTTCTCATTCTCAGAGCAAGGAGAAGAGGAAATAAGAGATATGTACGAGAAGACCAGAAAACTTCTCGGATATGCTCTTGAGATGTTCTCAAAGAAAACAGAAGAGCATCTTCATGAGATACTTGATATAGAGGAAAATATCGACGATCTTGAAAAAGAACTTCAGATGCACCACGTACACAGACTGACAGAAGGGCTTTGCTCTGCTGAGTCCGGTATGGTATTTTCGGATCTTGTTTCAAATCTTGAAAGAGTTGCAGACCATGGTACCAACATCGCATTCTCTATCCTTAACAGAAAAGATGAGATGAACAGAGACGAACAGGCAGCAATAGCTGACAGAGACGAATAAGTATAGCTGGTTCGTAACCATCGCCTTTTACGAAAAAACTCTTTACAAAAAGAGAGCTTTGTGCTATATTATACGGGTTCCAATACGTTTACTTAGGTTTTGGTCACTCCTTGACCTTTACCTCAGTGATCGCATATCTTATATTTTAAAGGAGAAAAGAAATGATTACAAAAGAGAAAAAAGCAGAGATCATTGCTAAGTATGGCAAAGACGCAAACGACACAGGTTCTACAGAGGTTCAGGTAGCTCTTCTTTCATTCAGAATCGCAGAGCTTACAGAGCATCTTAAGAGCAATCCAAAGGATCATCACTCAAGACGTGGTCTTTACAAGATGATCGGTCAGAGACGTGGTCTTCTTGAGTACCTTAAGGGCAAGGATATCGAAGGTTATCGTGCACTTATCGAGAAACTCGGTTTAAGAAAGTAATCGAAATCCAAGGCGACAGGCGATAAGCTTGTCGCTTTTTTTCTAACTGTTTTGGGAGGGGCTTATGAGAAAGAAAAGAATAATATCATTTATACTTGCTGTATTTATCCTTGTTTCATCAGGGAATACAACGGCTTTTGCAAAGAGCAAAAAACTTACGGCAGCAGAAAAGCTTCTGATCACGCCGACCCTTACATATTTTGCGCAGGTTATCGACCGTTATTATATTGAAGATGTTGACGTGGAAGGTCTTGTAAATACTGCCCTTGATAAGATCACATCCGATATGGATACGGCGCAGATGCTTAATGTTGTGGTAAGCGAACTTGAAGATCCATATTCGGTTTATTATTCACCTGAAGAATATAAAAACGTGGTAGATTCAGATACCGGCAGCTATTGCGGTATAGGCGCGACCATTCGCAAGGACGAAGAGACAGGTGCGCTTCTTATCGTAGAGCCGCAGGCGGGAAGCCCTGCAAAAAAAGCCGGTCTTAAGGCAGGAGATCTTGTATACAAGGTAGACGGAGTTAAGATCACCAAAAAGACTATTACGCAGATCCAGAATATGGTAAAGGGCGAAAAGGGTACTAAAGTTGTCCTTACCATCAAGAGAAAAGGAAAGACAAAGAAGATCACTGTAGTAAGAGACGAGATCGTTACAAAGACCGTAAGCTACAAGATGCTTAAGAAAAATATCGGTTATATCAAGCTTTCACAGTTTGAAGAGATGACTGTATCACAGTTTGATTTTGCGATAAACGACCTAACGACAGATGGCATGAAAAAGCTTATCATCGATCTTAGAGGAAACCCGGGAGGCCTTCTTTCTTCGGTATCAAAGATACTTGACAGACTTCTTCCTGAAGATATGCTTCTTTCTTACATAGAAAACAAGTACGGAGACAGAGAAGACATATACACAGAAGACGGCCAGGAACTTAACATGCCTATAGTGGTTCTTGTAGACGGTAATTCCGCAAGTGCTTCTGAGCTTTTTACAGGAGCTATGAAAGACTACGAGAAAGCCACCATTATGGGAACAACCACCTTCGGAAAAGGTATAGTACAGGGTTTTGTTATGTTTACAGACGGCGGTGCCCTTAAGATCACCACTTCAAAATACTACACACCAAGCGGTGTCTGTATCCATAAGAAAGGCATCACTCCTGATCTTATCTTAGAAGACGATCCGGATACAAAGGCCGATGAGCTCCTTAATGAGGCTGTAAGTTACATAAAGAAAATGAAGTAAAAAGATTGCCCCTTTACCTTAAATAATTAAAGTTTAAGGCAAAGGGGTATTTTTGCGGGAGGCTTTTATAATATTTGCAAAAGAATTGTTTCTGTGATATACTCACTATGTATGCGTGTGGGGAGAGATATTCCGAGACTTCTGAAAAGTTTGCAAGCCCACGGTTTGCGTGTTTTTCAGTTGTTTCGGTCTCTCCCTATGGATAAACAATTTTCATGCCCTTAAAAGCAGGGCAGAACGGAGGACACATGTTTAAAAGTTTCAGTATGGAGCTTGCAGGTCGTACACTTACAGTTGATACAGGCCGTGTGGCAGCTCAGGCAAACGGTGCAGCCTTAATGCACTACGGCGATACTACAGTTCTTTGTACCGCTACAGCTTCAGACGCACCTAGAGACGGTATTGATTTCTTCCCTCTTTCAGTTGAATACGAAGAGAAGATGTATGCCGTAGGAAAGATCCCGGGTGGTTTTAACAAGAGAGAGGGTAAGGCTTCAGAGAACGCTATCCTTACCAGCCGTGTTATCGACCGTCCTATGAGACCTCTTTTCCCTAAAGATTACAGAAATGACGTAACACTTGACTGTATGGTAATGTCAGTAGACCCTGAGTGCCGTCCTGAGCTTGTTGCTATGCTCGGCGCTTCAATCTCTACATGTATTTCAGATATTCCTTTTGACGGTCCTTGTGCTATGACTCAGGTAGGCCTTATTAACGGCGAATTTATTGTCAACCCTAATCAGGAGCAGTGGAAAAACGGAGATCTTCAGCTTACCGTTGCTTCTACAAGAGAGAAAGTTATCATGATCGAAGCAGGTGCCAATATCGTACCTGAGGCTAAGATGATCGAAGCTATCTATATGGCACACGACATCAACCAGACTATCATCGAGTTTATCGACAAGATCGTTGCTGAGGTTGGTAAGGCTAAACATTCTTACGAGTCTTGCGCTATCCCTGCAGAGCTCTTTGATGCCATGAAGGCTATCGTTACACCGGAAGAGATGGAAGAGGCAGTATTTACAGATGAGAAGCAGAAGAGAGAGGCTAACATCGCTGCTATCACAGAGAAGCTTACAGAGGCATTTGCAGACAACGAAGAGTGGCTTGCAATCCTTGGTGAGGCTATTTACCAGTACGAGAAAAAGACAGTACGTAAGATGATCCTTAAAGATCACAAGCGTCCTGACGGCAGAGAGATCACACAGATCCGTCCTCTTGCCGCAGAAGTAGATATTATTCCTCGTGTACATGGTTCTGCTATGTTTACACGTGGTCAGACACAGATCTGCAACGTTTGTACTCTTGCTCCGCTTTCTGAGGTTCAGAAGGTTGACGGACTTGATGACAACGTTACACAGAAGCGTTACATGCACCACTACAACTTCCCTGCTTATTCAGTAGGTGAGACAAAGGTTTCAAGAGGACCGGGACGCCGTGAGATCGGCCACGGAGCTCTTGCAGAGCGTGCGCTTATTCCTGTACTTCCTTCAGAGGAAGAGTTCCCATACGCTATCCGTACCGTATCAGAGACTTTCGAGTCAAACGGTTCCACATCTATGGCTTCAACATGTTCATCATGTATGTCACTTATGGCTGCAGGTGTTCCTATCAAAGCTATGGTTGCAGGTATCAGCTGTGGTCTTGTAACAGGCGATACTGATGACGATTTTGTTCTTCTTACAGATATCCAGGGTCTTGAGGACTTCTTTGGAGATATGGACTTTAAGGTAACCGGTACTACAGAAGGTATCACTGCTATCCAGATGGATATCAAGATCCACGGTCTTACACGTCCTATCGTTGAGGGTGCTATCGCAAGATGCCGTGATGCCAGACTTTTCATTATGGACAACTGTATGAAGCCTGCTATTTCAGCTCCAAGACCTACAGTTAACGAGTACGCTCCAAAGATCATCCAGATGTCTATCGATCCAAGCAAGATCGGTGATGTTGTTGGTCAGAGAGGTAAGACCATAAACGCTATCATCGATGAGACAGGCGTTAAGATCGATATCTCAGATGACGGATTTGTAAGCATTTGCGGTACAGATGCTGCAATGATGAACAAGGCTCAGAAATATATCGAGACCATCGTTACAGACTTTGAAGAAGGTCAGATCTTTGAAGGAAAGGTTGTTTCCATCAAAGAGTTCGGTGCTTTCCTTGAGTTCGCACCTGGCAAAGAGGGTATGGTTCATATCTCAAAGATCGCTAAAGAGAGGATCAACCACGTTGAAGATGTTCTTACCCTTGGTGATGTTGTTAAATGTATCTGCCTTGGAAAAGATAAGATGGGCAGAATCTCATTCAGCATCAAGGATCTTCCACAGGCCTAAACTAACAGAGGCGTAAAGAATGGTTAAGGTTCGAAATCTAAGCAACGGTATTCCTGTTGTTATTGAAAATATGGATTACTTAAGGACAGTCTCTTTTGGAGTCTGGGTCAGAGTAGGCTCTGCGTTTGAAAATGTAGAAAACAACGGTATGAGCCACTTCCTTGAGCACATGTTTTTTAAAGGTACAAATAAAAGATCCGCTAAAAATCTCGCCGATGACATGGCTGTCATCGGCGGGAATCTTAATGCGGCCACAACTAAAGAATATACAAGTTTTTATGTTACCACACTTGATGAGCATATAAATGCTGCTATAGATATAGTCAGCGATATGCTTATTTCTTCAAGGTTTGATGAGGACGATTTTGAGCGCGAGAAAAGCGTGATCCTTGAGGAGATAATGATGTATGATGACTCTCCTGAGGACGTGGTACATGAAAGACTTCAGCAGACAGTCTGGAAAAACCACCCTCTGGGCTTCCTTATTTCCGGAGAAGCAGATGTGGTAAAAGGTTTTACAAGAGACTCTCTGGTTGATTTTTACAAGACTCACTACGTTGCAGACAATATGATCATTTCTGTTGCCGGCAAGATAAATGAAGAAAAGCTTATGGAAAGTCTTGAAAGAGGCTTTGGTAAAGTAAACGGCGGAAGCAACAGATTTTTCCTTACTACTCCTGAGTACAACAAATCTATGTACGTGGAGGAAAAAGATATAGAACAGGTTCACATGAACCTTGCCTTTCCGGGTACTACGGTCAATTCAGACAAGAAGTATGCCTTTGCCGTAGCAAACTCAATCCTTGGCGGAAGCGATAATTCCAGACTCTTCCAGCACATCAGGGAAGAGATGGGTATGACATATTCGATCTACTCTTATGACAGTCCTTATCTTAGAAGTGGTCTTTCCCATATTGATGTGGTTCTTAACCCTTCAAACCTTGAGGCTGTATTTGATGGTATCCTTTCTGTTATCAGAGAATACAGATGTGACGGTATGAGCGACGAAGAGCTTTCCATGACCAAGACTCAGATAAAGAGTGAGCTGCTTATTGCAAATGAAAGCAGCAGGACACATATGGAAAGCAACGGCAAATCTATGATGTATCGCGGCGAGCCTCTTGATCTTCGTGAAGTTATAGATAAGATCTCTGCAGTAAGCAGAGAAGATGTAACAAGAAGTATCCAGGAGTTTTTTAATCTTGGACAGATGAGTGCTTCGCTTGTTGGAAATGTTAATGTTTCCGGTAAAAAATATATAGAATCATTTATATAATGGCCTGATCTTTAGACTAATGAACACTAGTTATCATGCATAAGCGCCTGTGGCTTAGCTGGATAGAGCATCGGCTTCCGAAGCCGAGGGTCGCAGGTTCGAATCCTGTCAGGCGCATAATAGCATAAATGCAAAAAGAAACTCCTAAGTTAACGCTTAGGAGTTTCTTTTACATAATGATAGAACATTCTGCAAATTTTCAGATAATTTATTGTTGTGAAGAGTATTGTGAATATAGTATAATAAGATAACAGACTAACGGACAGGGATTATATAACACGGGATGTTGGGGAATGAGCAATATACAGGCAACCAAATCACGGAGGTAATCTATGGGCTACGATATGTACTGGATCTCCACATTAACATATGCGGTCATTCTTGGTATTTATCTTAAGAAAGATACAGAGGCCAAAAGAAAACCCGATGCAACGGAAAAAGCATATAGAACGTTGCTTTCATGGGTTTTGTATTTCTGTCTTCAGGATACATTATGGGGGCTTTGCGATTCCGGAAGGATAGCAAGCGATGCGGTGTTCTTTTTTGCATCTACTCTTTTTCATGTTTCTACGGTTCTCACCACATTTTTCTGGCTGAATTATGTGCTTGTTTTTATGGATGATAAGAAGAAACGTGCTTTTCTTACAGCCGATGGTGTTATTATATTAATTGCAGTTTCTCTGCTTATTGCAAATTACTTTAAGCCTATAGTGTTTACCATAAGAAACGGTGTTTATGTAACTGAAGTATTAAGACCGGTTTCTTTCTTCTGTCAGTATATAGTTTTCCTTTTTTCGGCGATCATAGCTCTTTTTCATATGCTTACAGAAAAGGAAGAAAACAGAAAGAGAGCATTAACGGTATTTATTTTTACATGCGCACCTATACTTCTTGGCGCATTCCAGTTTATGTTTCCAGACGCACCTTTTTACAGCCTTGCCTACTTCCTTGGCTGCGTGATCATTCACGTTTTTGTTGTGGCAAAGGACAGAGAACTGGCTGAAAAGACGCTTATATTAAAACCGCTTATCGATACTTTCCATACAATGCATCTTATCGATATTGAAAACGATACTGTTCAGACTTACATTCAGCCTGAGGGCTACGAGTTTCTTTTTGAAGGCGTAACAAGTGCCAGAGAAATGGTTAAGATAGCATTTAGTCATTATATAGCCGATGAATATCAGGATATAGTGCTTAAGTTTGTGGATCTTGATACGCTTTCTGAAAGAATGAGCAGAAAAAACAGAGTTTCTCTTGAATTTATCGGGAAAAACTACGGCTGGTCAAGACTTACCTTTATCTCCGTGGAAAAGGAAAACGGGATCCAGAAGAAGGTTATGCTGTTTTCTCAGAACATTGATGATGAGAAGAAAAACAAGATCGATCTTATTTTCAAGTCTAACAGTGATGAAATGACGGGACTTAACAACAGACGCGCTTATGAGGCAGATCTAAAGGAGTACATGCATAAGATCGTGCCCGATGATCTTGTGTTTGTTTCTATGGATATAAATGAGCTTAAGATAGTAAATGACAGCATCGGTCATGAGGCAGGAGACGAGATAATCCTTGCTGCTGCAAAATGTATGAAGAAGTGCTTTGGCGTTATAGGAAAGGTATACAGGATCGGCGGAGACGAGTTTGTAGCCATTATAAATGCGGATGAGGGCTCTCTTGAAAATATAAAAGAGGCATTTGCAAATAATGTGGCAAAGTGGAGCGGCAAGCTTGTGGATCACCTTTCGGTTTCATGCGGATATGTAACAAAGAAGGACCTTCCTGAAGGAAGTCTGCATGACATGTCTCTTCTTGCAGATAAGCGCATGTACGAGGATAAGGCAAATTATTACAGAAGAAAGGGCTTTGACAGGCGAGGACAAAAGGATTCAAGAGCCGCACTCATTGCGCTTTACAGCCGAATACTTAAGATCAACATAACGAAAGATAATTATGAAGTCATATTCTTTGATAAGGATGAAAGGCTTGTTTCGGAAAAGATCTCTGAAGTGTTTGCGGAAAATGCAAAAAGCGGAAACCTCCATACGGACGATCTTGAAAAATATATTGCGCAGACAAATCTTGCCTATATGAGAGATTATTTTGCAAGAAAGAAAAAATCTCTTACTATTAACTACAGGGCAAGGAAAGAAGGAGAGAAGGAAGAATACGAAAAGAGAGTGATAGAGATCATACCTGCAGAAGACTACAAAGACGATGACCAGAATCTTTATCTTTATGTAAGATATCTTGACAGATAAAAGAACCCCTAAGAGTGCAACATTTTATTTCACTCTTAGGGGTATTTTAAAGTTATGCTCTCTTAAATTCTACTTTGTTTTCGTGAAGTCCGAAGAAACGGGTCTGCTGAGTGATGGTGAGCTTATCACCTTCAAATGTAAGTACATAATCATCAGCTGCACATGTCTCGATCTTTCTGTTTGTAAGGACAAAGGTGTTGTCGCTTGTCCACTTTCCGTACATAAGGCACTGATCAACAAGATCAGGAACCTTGTTTTCTCTGTATGAACCGTCAAGAGCCACTGTAAAGTTCATCTTGCTTCCGTCTTTTGTAACTACGTCAAAGAAAAGATCGGAAGAACCGAATTTAAGGCTTACCTCTTTAATAAGTGTACCTTCTGCAGCAGGCTTAAAGAAGCCCATACCGCAAAATGAGAGATTTCCGTCTGTAAGTACATACTTACCTTCAGCATCTTTCTGGCAAGGTGAAACAGGTGATCTGTCAGGTGATGGAAGTGCAAGCATCTTCATTCTTCTTGCAAGGTGTTCTGCAGCTGCTTTATCTTCCGCAAGCTTTGTATCAGGTGAAGGAAGAGAATAGTACCACTCCCAGATGGTATCAAGAGCTTTTTGCGGCATTTCTCCGCCGGTAGCACCCATAGCACACTCTGTGATGGCAAGGAGCATGTTGTACTTAGGGAATACGATGGTAAACTGTCCCATAGCTCCGTCAGCTCTGTATACACCTTCAGGTCTGCACATCCAGATCTGGTAGCCGTATCCTACGAAGTTGTCTTCTGCAGGAGGGTTAACTGCACGCTCGGTAGCGGATTCATTCTGAAGAGAAGTAGCTTTTTTAACGTAATCTTCTGCAAGGATACGCTCGCCTTCCCATACACCGCCGTCTGCATAAAGCTTCATAAGTCTTAAGTTGTCTTCTGTGGTAGCGTACATTCCGCCGCCACCCATCTCAATACCGTCAGGCATACAGATGCACTTTAAGTTGTCTGTGTCGATACCGATCTTGTCAAAAAGACGTGTACGAAGGTATTCGATCATACCCTGACCTGATCTTTTCTTTACGATGGCAGCAAGAAGGCTTGAACCTGTGGAATTATACATAAATGATGTACCCGGCTCATCTTCAACAGGAGTGGCAAGGAAATCCTTTATCCATTCCATTCCGCCCATTGGCATAGTCTTCATACCGCAGGCCATGGCAAGAACATGTTTAACTTTAAGCTTTTTAAGATTCTCTGAAGGATCCTTTGGAGCCTCATCAGGGAAAATATCTATAACTCTTTCTTCAAGGTCTACAAGCCCCTCTGTATATGCGATACCTACTGCTGTAGCGGCATATGTCTTGGTGTGAGACTGAAGACCGTGACGGATTCCCGGAGCATAAGGTGTCCACCAGCCCTCTGCACATACCTTTCCGTCTCTCATTATCATAAGGCCGTGTGGCTCTGTCCAGCCCTCTTCAAGCTTGTCGATAAGTTTTTCAATGGAGCCTGAAGGAATACCTACAGATTCCGGACTAACGCGTTCAAATTCTTTTCTCACTTACTTTTCCTCCTTTAAAATACGTGTGTTTCGTTATTTTTCTGCAGCGTGGCAGAATAATCCCGTTTTTATATTTTTATGATATCAGTTTACATAATAAAAGTCTTTTAATTTTGCCTAATTAGGTTGCAAAAAAGTACGGAATGAAGCATTATATTTGTATAATAATGATATGAGTAAAGGAAGATCGCATGCAAAAAAACGTACTTGAATACCTTGAAAATATAATAAAAGTCTGCCCTGAAAAGACGGCATTTGAAAGTAATGAAGAGGGCATTTCTTTCCTTACGCTATATAAAAAGGCAAGAGCTATAGGAAGCTATATGGCAGAAAAGGAAATCTGCGGAAAGCCTGTGGCGCTTCTTCTTCCCAAAAGCCCCATGGCGGTTGCAGCATTTTTTGGATGCATATACGCAGGGTGTATATACACGCCTATAGATCCGGGGCTTCCTAAAAATCTATTAAAAGAGATCTTAAAAAAGCTTGATCCGCCGATTATGATCTGCAGCAAGGAAACGGCAGATGCCGCTAAAAAGTCAGGATTTTCCGGGCAGATCTGCGATATTACCAAGATCCTGGATGGCTGTATAAATGAGGAAAAGCTTAAAGAGATAAGGACATTACAAAAGGCAGATGACCCTCTTTATATAGTATTTACATCAGGGTCTACAGGAAAACCAAAGGGCGTGGTGGCCACGCATTACTCTGTTATTGATTATACCGAAAACCTCGGAAAAGAGCTTGGGTTTAATAAAGAAACAGTCTTTGGAAACCTGGCACCGATCTTTTATGATGCCTTTTTAAAGGAGCTGTACCCTACAGTAAAATATGGGGCAAAGACGGTGTTTATACCGGAAGGAACGGTTATGTTTCCGGGTAAGCTGATCTCTTTTCTTAACGAAAAGAAGATAAATACGGTCTGCTTTGTTTCTTCGGCGTTTTCGCTTATTTGCGCTCTTGGCGGTTTTGAAGAAGAAAGACCAGAATACCTTAAGACCGTAGCCTTTGGAGGAGAAAGGCTTCCTGTAAAGTACCTAAAGGAGTGGCAAAAAGCTGCGCCGGAGGCTGACTTTTTTAACCTTTACGGAGTTACCGAATGCACTGGGATGAGCTGCTTTTATAAAGTAAACAGGGATTTTTGCGAAAATGAAAATATCCCAATTGGCCGGCCTTTTGATGGTACAAAGGTGCTGCTTTTAAAAGAAGACGGAAAAGTAGCAAAAGACGGGGAAGAAGGGGAGATATGTATAGAAGGCGCCTCTCTTACCCTTGGTTATTATAAAGATAAAGAAAAAACGGATAAGGCCTTTGTAAAGTCCCCTCATGGCGATCTTATGTATAAAACAGGAGATCTTGGCGTAATGAATGCAAAAGGGGAGCTTATGTTCCTTGGAAGAAAAGACTCTGTTATAAAACACATGGGGCATAAAGTAAGCCTGCTAAAAGTAGAGGAGACGGCGCTTGCGCTGCCTGAAGTAAAAGAAAGCGCCTGCATCTTTAACGAAGAAAAAAATGAGATAAGCCTTTTTTATACCGGCGATCTTTCAGAAAAAGAAGTTTATGTTTATCTAAAGAAAAGCTTAGCAGCCCACGAACTGCCGGGAAGGCTCAAAAGACTGGAAGAAGTGCCGCATCTTAGCAACGGAAAAACAAATAAAAAAGCACTGCAATAAAAAATCAACTTGTACATAAAATAATGCTGTACAAGTAATAAAAAGTGTGCTATATTAAACATGTTATAAAAATGTTTACTGACTTAATTCGATATAATGATCCCCAATGTGAAAAACCGCCGAAGGCGGTTTTTTGCGTTTTTGTTGATAAACCGTACCCTTGCATTTTCCATCCAATTCTGCTATCATATATACCGCATGGGAAACAATCCATTTTAAAGAGAGATAATAATATTATGAAATATAAATACAAACAAATAATACTTAGCGTTACCGCAGTCGTTATGGTAGTAGGACTTGCGGTATTTAGTACAAAGCCGACCAATGCCGGCAAAGCAAACGAAAGCGATATTGCTGTGGCAGATAATACTGCCACGGGCAGTGAAGAAAATGAAAATAAAGAACCTGAAAGTACTTTAGCTACAGAGCCTTCTATAGAGGTTACAGATCCTCTTGCGGCCAGCGAAAGCGCTATAGATGTAAAAGAGCCTGAAGTTAAAGAATTTAAGGCAAATAATAATCAGGAAGTAACAGATCTCGTTACCGAATATCTTCTTGCAAAGCTTGACTGCAGCGAGGAAAGACTCAAAGAAGTAGTAGACGATATGTCAAAGATCGATATTACAGATATCTCAAGAAGAACGGAAAAGATCGAAAGTTACGACAGCATCGAAGTATATACCATAGACGGACCTACCGAAGGCTCATATATCGCAGTATCTTATGAAAAGCTTAAGATAAGCGGTATCAAGACTTCTTCAAGCGGACTATATATCTTTTACGTAAAGCCTGCATCCGACGGAAAGCTTAAGATATGCTTTTCTGACATAGAAGAGGCAGAAGCAGATGAGTTTAACCGTCTGGTAAGTGAAAATGAAGACATTACAGCTCTTAGCAATAAGGTTGAAGAAGAGTTTGCAAAAGAGATAGAAGAAGATGAAGACCTTCTAAATTATTACAATGAGCTTAACAGCATCAATGAAGAATCATCTTCCGAAGAATCTTCAGATGAAGAATAACAATTAAAGAAAAACCTTTGGGCGTTCGCTTACCGGACGCCCATTTCTTTAAGAAAGGATTTGCATGGAAGAAAGCAAAGGCGAGAGAATAAATAAATATCTTGCTGCGGCCGGAGTCTGCTCAAGAAGAGAAGCAGACAAAATGGTAGATGAAGGCGTAGTTACAGTAGACGGAGCGGTTGCCACTCCCGGAACCAGAGTTTTGCCGGGGCAAAAAGTTGCAGTAAACGGCAAGATCATAGGTGGTAAAGAAGAGCAGATAATCATAGCTTTTAATAAGCCTGCAGGTATCGTATGTACCACAAAAGATGCTCATGCAGAGCAAAATATAGTGGATTACATAGGCTTTGATAAAAGGATATTTCCTGTGGGAAGGCTCGATAAGGAGTCTGAAGGGCTTATACTTCTTACAAATGACGGAGAGCTGTCTGACAAGATATTAAGAAGCCGTAACGAACACGAAAAGGAGTACGAAGTGACGGTCAACAGACCCGTTACCGAAAGTTTCATCAGATTTCTTTCAGGGGGCGTATTCCTTGAAGAACTGAACGTTAAAACAAAGCCCTGCAAAGTTAAAAAGACCGGAACAAACACATTTAATATTATCCTTACCCAGGGGCTTAACAGGCAGATAAGACGAATGTGCCGCGCAGGGGATTACCACGTTAGAAAACTGAAAAGAATAAGGATAATGAATATTAAGCTTGGCGACCTTCCGATAGGAAAATGGAGAGAGCTTAGCGATGCGGAGAAGAGGGAACTTAATGGCGGAACTTAAAGAAAAAATGGAAAACCTCATTTCAAGGATAAATGAGGCAAACAGGGCATATTATCAGGAAGCAAGAGAAATAATGAGCAATTTTGAATACGATGCTCTTTATGATGAACTTGTTAAACTTGAAAATGAAAGCGGGATAGTCCTTGCGGGAAGCCCTACAAAAAAGGTGGGCTATGAGATAGTAAGCGAGCTTCCAAAAGAGGCTCATCCCCAGCCTCGTCTTTCTCTTGCAAAGACAAAATCGGTTGATGAGCTTGCGTCCTTTGTGGGAGATAAAGAAGGTGTGCTTTCCTGGAAACTTGACGGGCTTACAATTGTCCTTACATATGAAAACGGAGAACTTGTAAAAGCTCTTACCAGAGGAAACGGCGAGATAGGTGAGGTCGTTACCGCAAATGCAAAAACATTTGTAAATGTACCCCTTACCATCCCTTTTAAGGGACATTTTGCGGTTAGAGGAGAAGCAGTCATCCATTATTCGGATTTTGAAAGGATGAACGCTGAAATAGAAGATGAAGAAGCAAAATATAAGAACCCTCGAAATCTTTGCTCCGGCTCTGTAAGGCAGCTAAACAGCGAGATAACCGCAAAAAGAAGCGTAAGATTTTATGTTTATGAGCTTCTTGAAGCAATAGAGCAGGGGAATGACGAAGGTCAGATGTCTCTTTTTGATACGGATAATTCCGAAGGAAAGAGCGTTGACTTTAAAAACAGCAGAGTAAATCAGCTTGAATTTGCAAGAAAACAGGGCTTTGGCGTTGTTGAATACAAAGTGGTAACAAAAGACACCATGGTTGAAACTGTGGCTTACTTTGCTGAAAAGATCAAAACATACGATATACCCTCAGACGGTCTTGTGCTTTTGTATAACGATATAGCATACGGAGTAAGTCTTGGCAGGACAGCCAAATTTCCGAGACATTCCATTGCCTTTAAGTGGCAGGATGATACGGCAAAGACAGTGCTTCGCGAGATAGAATGGAGCGCTTCAAGAACCGGACTTATCAACCCTGTAGCGATCTTTGATCCTGTAGAGCTTGAAGGGACAACCGTAAGCAGAGCCAGTGTCCATAACGTCAGCGTTATGGAAAGCCTTGGCCTTGGCATAGGCGATGAGATAAGCGTATATAAGGCCAATATGATAATCCCGCAGATCGCAGAGAATTTTACAAAAAGCGGAAATTGCAGACCGCCGCAGGTCTGCCCGGTATGCGGGGGAAAGACTCAGATAATAGAAGAAAATGATGTAAAGGTTTTAAAATGTATTAACCCTGATTGTCTTGCAAAGAAGATGAAATCTCTTGCACTTTTTGTAAGCAGGGATGCCATGAATATAGAAGGAATGAGCGAGGCTACCATAGAAAAGCTTATGGAGATAGGCGCGCTGCACGAACTGTCCGATTTCTTCAAGCTTAAGGACTACGAGTTTGTTATAGCAGGGCTTGAAGGTTTTGGAGAAAAATCCGCAAGAAATATGATAGAAGCTGCGGAAAAAGCCAGACACACAAGTGCCGTAAGGATTCTTTATTCTCTCGGGATACCGGGCATCGGACTTGCGGGGGCAAAGCTTATCTGCAAAGCCTTTGAGGGAGACTTTGATAAGATAAAAAATGCTACAGAAGAAGAGCTTACAAAAATAGATAAGATAGGACCTGTTCTTGCGGGAGATTTTGTAAAGTTTTTTGCAAAACCTGCAAACGTTAAGACACTTGACGATATTTTATCTGAAGTGGTCATCGAAAAAGAGGAAACCTCCGGAGATGACAGCCTTTCCGGCAAAACCTTTGTTATAACGGGAAGCGTTACCCATTTTGCAAACAGAAATGAGGTAAAAGACCTTATCGAGAGCAAAGGCGGGAAAGTGACAGGCAGTGTTACAAAGAACACAGACTATCTTATAAATAACGATATAACATCCGGTTCTTCAAAGAATAAGACAGCAAAAGAACTTGGGATCCCGATCATAACAGAAGAAGATTTCCTTAAGATGATCCGGGGCTGATTTTTATCAATGAGGGGGTAATAAATATGCCGATCAAAGTGCAGAATGATCTTCCTGCAAAGAAGATCCTTGAAGATGAGAACATTTTCGTAATGGATGAAAAGAGGGCGTTTACTCAGGATATCCGTCCCCTTGAAGTGGCCATACTTAACCTTATGCCATTAAAAGAGGATACTGAGCTTCAGCTTTTAAGAAGCCTTTCAAACACTCCGCTCCAGGTAAACGTTACTTTTCTTACTACAAAAAGCTATGTGGGAAAAAACACTCCTCTTAGCCATCTGGATCAGTTTTATCAGACCATAGACGATGTTAAAGGAAAGAAATTTGATGGCCTTATAATAACCGGCGCCCCTGTAGAGCAGCTTCCTTTCGAAGAAGTTGCTTACTGGGATGAACTTTGCGGCATTTTTGAATGGAGCAAGAGCCATGTCACCAGTACTTTTCACATTTGCTGGGGAGCCCAGGCGGGTATATTTTACCACTATGGCATACGAAAAGAAGAACTTAGCGGAAAACTCTTTGGAATATACGAACACAGGGTTATGAACAGAAAGGTTCCTCTGGTACGAGGCTTTGATGATGTGTTTTTTGCGCCTCATTCAAGATATACCGCTATAAGATCAGAAGATGTAAAAAAGGCGGAAGAGCTTGTGATCCTTGCAGAATCCGATGAGGCAGGAGTCTTTCTTTGTATGAGTAAAGACGGAAGACAGATCTTTGTATTCGGACATCCTGAGTACGACAGGATAACCCTTGCAAATGAATTTAACAGAGATCTTGATAAAGGACTTGATATACAGATACCAAAGAACTATTATCCGGATGATGATGCAAGCAAGCGCCCGCTCCTTAAGTGGAGAGCTCATGCAAATGCACTTTATACCAACTGGCTTAATTATTATGTATATCAGGCTACTCCTTACGATGTGGAATCCATCGGAAGGTAAAAAATTACATTAAAAACCATATTACTTTATGTAAAGTGTGGATTTGTTGTGTATATGGGATGTATTAGGCGTTGCAAATACTCAAAGTATCGTGTATAATGAGACATGTGTTTAGGGGCAAACTGCTTGAAAGAGCAGGACGCAAAGCCAACGGGTCTAAGCTGATATATCAGTATGACAGCCGGCTGCAGCACAGTGTATTGATTACAGGCCCTTAAGAGAAATCTTAAGGGCATTATTTTTGCCATATTATGGCAGTAGGGGAAGGTTAGGATAAAATGAAGATCTTTATCGCCAGATTATCCGTCGCCTTGGCTGTGATCGCTTGCATTTTGCTACATGTGGGTTTTTCTGCTGATGCTAAAGCAGCTATGGCGCAGGCCGCTGCGGGGGCTCCCGTTAGCGGGTTACTGATCGATTATGTAACGAGACATCACTTACATATCATGGCAGTAACTATTTTTTTATGTATCCTTATTGTTCTTTACGTTATGGAAAGAAGCAGGATGCAGCTCCGTGTTCAAAAAGAGATAGCCAAAAAATCGGCACAGGAAGAATCAAAATACCGCGTTGCTATGGAGATAAGCAACGACATCCTTTTTGAATACGATATAGAAAATGACCTTATGGTCAATTCTCCGAGGTTTACAGACGTTTACGGCAGAAATAACAAGATTGAGAACTTCAGAGAGTCAGGTTCCGAGATCAGGTATATCCACAGAGAAGATCTTTCGGTGTTCAGAGATTTTATTGACGATCTTATCTCCGGCAAAGAGATGATAGAACACGAATTTCGTGCACTCGGGGCAAGCGGAGAGTACGTTTGGAGTCATCTTCGAGGAAAGACTATTTTTGATGAAAACGGCAAGCCGGTAAAGGTTATTGGTAAGCTTGTTAATATCGATCTTCAGAAAAAAGAGCTTGAAAAGCTTACATATATGGCTCAGATGGATCCTTTCACCGGAGTATATAACAAAGAGGTTTTCTCAGAGATAGCAGATGCCTGTCTTAACGAAAACAGAAAAGAAAGCAACTTATATGCTTTTGCCATAATAGACATAGATAATTTTAAAAAGTTCAACGATACCTACGGACATCTTTTCGGAGACCGTATATTAAAAGAGATCGTTAATATAGCAAAGTCAGTCTTTGCTAAAAATGGAGATATAATCGGCAGAGTCGGCGGAGATGAATTTGCGGTCCTTATGAAGGTAGGCGGCAAAGAAGAAGCCGACAGCAGGATATCAAAATTTATGGAACAGGTTCGTAACTCCAGAGTGATAGATGATAAAGAGGTTTCCATTACCGTCAGTATGGGAGTTTCAATTACTGCCGAAAAGACAGATTATGAAGAAGTTTTTGAAATGGCAGATTCTGTTCTTTACGATGTTAAAAAGCAGGGCAAGAATGATTATGCCTTTGCAGGTTGATTTGACAAAATATCAATATGAGTTTAAAATTTATGAGGTGCCCCAAAAAGGCATCTCATACTTTTTTTAGAGGTAAGAAAATGAAAAAACTTGGAGTTATCGGAGGCCTTGGGCCCCTTGCCACAGCATATTTTTATGAGCTTATTACCAATATGACCGATGTTTCCTGCGATCAGGATCATATAGAGATAATAATAGACAGTAAGCCGGGTATACCGGACCGTACAGGCTTTATTATCGGAAAGTCCGATAAAAGCCCTCTGCCGCAGATGATAGAGGCAGGAAAGCTTCTTGAAAGCTGCGGGGCGCAGGTAATCGCCATACCTTGTATCACAGCTCATTATTTCCACGAAGATCTTGTTAATAACATAAATGTGCCTATCATCAATCTTATAGAAGAAACAGTAGGCTATCTTAAAGATGCAGGCTGTAAAAATGTGGGTATCATGGCTACAGACGGAACGGTGCAAAGCGGTCTTTTTCAAAAAGAACTTGCAAGACAGGGTATGGGCTCTGTAGTTCCTGATGCAAAGCACCAGGCAGATGTTATGCACCTTATATATGAAAATGTCAAGCTTGGCAGGCCTGTAGATATGGACAGGTTTTTTGGCGTAAAGACAACGCTTCGCGAAGCCGGGGCAGATGTTATTATACTTGGCTGCACCGAACTTTCTGTAATAAAGGCAGACTATAAAGTCGGAGCAGGCTTTATAGACGGGCTTGAGGTGCTTGCAAGAAAGTCTGTAAATATGTGCGAGGCACCGCTTAAGAGTGAATATAACGACCTTATTACAAAATAAGTTTAAAGCTTTGTGTAAGTTTTGATAAAACACTTTACAAGCGGAGCATTAGGCTATAAAATAATTTGCAAAGGTTCGTATATAAGAATAAGAGGAGAAACAAAGATATGTTAGATTTAAAATTTGTCCGTGAGAATCCGGAAGTTGTTAAACAGAATATCCGTAACAAATTCCAGGATGCAAAGCTCCCTCTCGTAGATGAGGTTATCGAGCTTGACGCAAAGAGACGTGCCACACAGCAGGAGGCTGACGATCTTCGTAACAGCCGTAACAAGCTCTCTAAAGAGATTGGTGCTCTTATGGCACAGAGAAAGAAAGAAGAAGCTGAAGCCGTTAAAAAACAGGTAGCTGAAAATGCAGCAAGACTTGCAGAGCTTGAGGGCGTAGAGACAGAGCTTGATGAAAAGATAAAGAAGATCATGATGACTATTCCAAACATCATCGATCCAAGCGTTCCTATCGGAAAAGATGACAGTGAAAATGTAGAGATCCAAAAGTACGGTGATCCTGTGGTTCCTGACTTTGAGATCCCATATCATACAGATATCATGGAAAGCCTTCACGGAATCGACCTTGATTCTGCAAGACGCGTAGCAGGAAACGGTTTTTACTACCTTATGGGCGATATCGCAAGACTCCATTCCGCAGTTATCGCATATGCAAGAGATTTTATGATCGACAGAGGTTTTACCTACTGCGTTCCTCCTTTTATGATTAGAAGCAACGTTGTTACAGGTGTTATGAGCTTTGCTGAGATGGATGCCATGATGTACAAGATCGAAGGTGAAGATCTTTACCTTATCGGTACCAGCGAGCACTCCATGATCGGAAAGTTCATCGACCAGATGATAAACGAAGAAGAGCTTCCAAAGACTCTTACATCCTACTCACCTTGTTTCCGTAAGGAAAAGGGTGCTCACGGAATTGAAGAGCGCGGTGTTTACCGTATCCATCAGTTCGAAAAGCAGGAAATGATCGTTGTATGTAAGCCGGAAGATTCTAAGATGTGGTATGACAAGCTTTGGCAGAACACAGTAGATCTTTTCCGCAGTATGGATATTCCTGTTCGTACTCTTGAGTGCTGCTCGGGTGACCTTGCAGATCTTAAGGTTAAGTCCTGCGACGTAGAGGCCTGGAGCCCTCGTCAGAAGAAGTACTTTGAGGTAGGAAGCTGTTCTAACCTTGGCGATGCTCAGGCCAGAAGACTTAACATCCGTGTTAAGGGCAAAGACGCAGAAGGAAACAACACCAAATACTTTGCACATACTCTTAATAATACCGTTGTTGCTCCTCCTCGTATGCTTATCGCCTTCCTTGAAAATCATCTTCAGGCAGACGGAAGTGTTACTATTCCAAAGGTACTTCAGCCATATATGGGTGGAAAGACAGAACTTCGTCCTTAATTAATATATTTTTTATAAATATTTTGTTGATTTTTGGCTTAAATACATATAACATAGCAGGGAGAAACAATTTTCCCTGCTATTTTTTTAAAGAGGTTTAAGTTTTGTTTGGTTATGTAAACGTATATAAGCCTGAGCTTAAATTCAACGAATATTATGAGATCAGAGGTTTTTACTGCGGGCTTTGCAAAGAACTTAAAAAGAAATACGGTGCTTTCGGGCAGATGACGCTTACGTACGATATGACATTTCTTATTACTTTGCTTACTGCTCTTTATGAGAGCGAGGTTATCACAGATAACAGGACATGTATAGCTCATCCTCTTAAAAAACAGCTTATACTTCAGTCTGAAGTTACAGAATACGGGGCTGACATGAACATGGCTCTTACGTTTCTTAAGTTTAAGGATGATTATAACGACGGTGAAAAGTTAAAAGGCTCTGCCGGTATGGCGGTCTTTAAGAAAGCCTATAAAGAAGTGGCGGCAAAGTATCCGAGACAGTGCGGCGTTATAGAAAGTAAACTTTCAGAGCTTGACTCTCTGCAGGAAAAATATAAAGATGACATATCAGATCCGCTTACCCAGATAGAAGCCACAAGCAATACTTTTGGCGATCTTATGGGAGAACTGTTTGTATATAAAGATGATAATTGGAAGGAAAGACTATATAACATCGGTTTTTACCTTGGCAAGTACATCTATATCCTTGACGCATATACAGACATTAAAGACGATATAAAAAGCGGTAACTACAATCCGCTTAAAGGAATATATGAAAAAGAGGACTTTAAAAATTTGGTAGGCGAGATGCTTACACTCCAGATGTCAGAGTGTGTCAGATATTTTGAAGAACTTCCTATAGTCAAAGACGCGGGGATCCTCCGCAATATTTTATACGATGGTGTCTGGAACAGATTCAGAAGGGAGAATGAAAAAGATGGCAAATGATCCTTATCAGGTACTGGGCGTTAATCGCAACGCTTCAGACGAGGAAATCAAAAAAGCATATAGAGAGCTCAGCAGGAAATACCATCCTGATTCTTACGAAGGAAATCCTCTTGCAGATCTTGCTGAAGAAAAATTCAGAGAGGTTCAGGATGCTTACGACGAGATAATGAGACTTCGGGGAGGCGCCGGAAATTACGGCGGCAGCTACGGGAATCAGGGTTATCAAAGCGCCGGAGGTTATGGCGGTCGAAGCAGTGGCAACGGCGAGAGCCTCGAGCTTCAAAATGTTTATCACCTTATTATCCAAAGAAGGTTCAGAGAGGCTTTAAATGCTCTTAATGCCATTTCAAACAGAAATGCCAGATGGTTTTACTATTCGGCTGTTTCAAATCTTTCCCTTGGCAATAAGATACTTGCTCTTTCACAGGCACGTCAGGCCAGTATGATGGAGCCGGGGAATACTGATTATGCCCAGCTTGTGGCACAGATCGAAGCAAACAACAACACCTATGTAAGTAACAGATACAGGTCTTATGACGGTGGCCCGGATATCGGTAAGATGTGCTGTGACCTCTGGATCGCAGATACCCTCTGCGAATGCATGGGAGGGGATCTTTGCAGATGCATGTAAAAACAAAAAAGATCGCTATAAGCGGCATATGCCTTGCCCTTGCTATGATGCTTATCCTTGCAGGCAGTCTTATAGATGTAAGCTCGCTTAGTTTTATGCTCCTTGCATCTTTTGTACTTGGTATTGTAGTAAATGCCTGCGGGCTTAAGATGTCGGCTGTTTATTTTGTGGCATCTGTGGCACTTGGCTTTTTTATATTGCCGGTTAAGCTCCATGTTCTTACCTACGGACTTATGGAGGCCTATATCCTGATAAGAGAGCTTCTTTGGGAAAAGGTCATATCAAAGAAAAATATAAAGAAGATTACATACCTTCTTATAAAGCTTGGTATATTCAATCTTCTTTTTATACCGCCGGTAGTCCTTATTTCTGACTTTTTATTCACTCCTGCAGATACCGGTTTTATGAGAGTATGTCTTATACTTCTTGCTGAAGTTGCTTTTGTTATTGCAGATATGGCTTATGACGTATTTGTAAGATACATACTTTCAAGACTTAAATTTTTAAAAAATTAACTGTTTTTGATTCATTTTTAAGTACACATCACAAATTTTAAGAACCTTTCACAAAAGATTGTAATTATATCATGTCTTTTGTGAAAGGTTTTTTTGGAAAATTAAAAAAATGTAATTGTATAACAATTAGCGTTATGCTAAAATTTATTCATGCGGTTTAAAAAAGAGGAGGAAAATCGCGGAAAATTCACGGATTAAAGAGACTTAAGGAGAGGCAGGGAGAAAAATGAAATTACCAAAGATCCTGAATTTTAAAAGGGCGGGGAAGCCGGATAAAATCGGGAAAGATGAGACAGCAGAGATTGAAGTATTAAACGAAAAAGAAGACGTAAAGGCGGAAAACATTCTGCCGGAGGAGGAAAACATTCCCGAAGAGATACTTGATACTGAGGGAATGAGCAAAGAGGAGATCGAGAAAGCAAAGAAAAAAGCTGAAAAAGACAAGAAGCGAAAAGCTATGTTTTCAAGGATCGATGAGATTAGAAGACTTCGTGAGGAGCGTCAGGCAAAGCTTCAGGAAGAAAGAGAAGCAGCCGAAAAGCTTTCTGATGATGAGGCTGACGAAACAGCTGCGGGAAACACATTTTTAAACAGTATTAAAGTAAAACTTACAGGTGCATTTCTTATACCTGTTGTGCTTATAATCGTACTTGGTATTGTTTCCTATAACAAGGCCTACAGCGGTATTATTACAAATTATGAGAAGGCGACCCTTACATCTCTTGATATGATGGGAAGCTATCTTTCCGCAGGACTTGATTCTGTTTCCGGCAAAGTTTTTGAAATAGTGATGAACAGCGACTGCCAGAAATATTATGCAGGCTTTTTAAAGAGCGATGCATTCGAAGAGAGTACCCTGTTTAAGAGAGTTCAAAGCAGTGTTGGTACCACAGCAAACCAGGACAGCAAGATATCTAATATTTCTATCCTTGGCGAATACGGTACAGGTATTCAGAACTCTACAAATATTTCAAAAGATAAGTATGAACAGGTACTTGGCACCGAAGAGATAAGCTCTTTTGAAAATTCTAAAGAAAAATATGCGTGGATCGGTGAACATACCAAGATAGACGATATTCTTTCTCTTAAGAGTGAGAATTACGCCATTTCTTATGTAAGACATATTCTTAATCTTGCAAATCAGAATTGTGGTCTTATCATTGCCGATATTTCAACAAAATTTATATCAGATACCCTTGCAAAGAGTAACCTTCCGGAAGGGTCTGTTATCGGATTTGTAACGCCTGATTACAGAGAAACTGTATATACGGATGAAAAGCATAAAGATAAATTTGCAGAATTCTCATTTATCTGGTCGGGTTTTGAGCCAGAGTCTGAAAGCACTGTTTCAGAAGACGGCGAAGAGATAACAAGAGGATACAGATACGGCAAATATAAAAACAAGGATTACCTTTTCCTTTATTCAAAACTTGAAGTATCTGATTCATGGGTATGTGCCCTTGTTCCAAAGAGTGTTATCGTTTCTCAGGCAAATGCGGTTAAGGTTGTTACTGTTATAATGGTTATCATTGGTTCTGTTATAGCAATCGGACTTGGTCTTATCCTGTCAAACGGTATCGGATCTGCCATAAAGGCTACAAACAAGACCATGGAAAAGACCGCAGGCGGCGACCTTACAGCAAAGGTTCATATGAAGCGTAAAGACGAGTTTGCTTCGCTTTCAAAGAGTATCAACAGTATGATCGACAGCATGAGGAATCTTATTTTTGATACCAAGAGGATAAGTGAGACGGTAGCAGGCTCTGCTCAGGAAGTTGCAGGAACCTCAGAGCTTATCTTAGAGTCAACGCAGGCTATAAACAAGGCTGTAAATGATATCGACGAAGGTGTTAACGATCAGGCAAAAGAAGCTGAGGCCTGCTTTGTACAGATGAATGACCTTTCAGATCAGATAAAAGAGGTTCATGAAAATACCGACGAGATTGCACAGATCGCTGAAGAAACGAAGCAGACGGTTGAAACCGGTATAGGCACAGTAGAAAATCTTAGTGAAAAAGCAAACGATACAACTAAGATCACAGATGTGGTGATTGAAGATATCAAGAAACTTGAGGCTGAGAGCAGATCCATTACCTCTATCATTGAGACTATCGATGATATTGCAAGTCAGACAAATCTTCTTTCACTTAATGCTTCCATAGAAGCGGCCAGAGCAGGAGATGCGGGAAGAGGATTTGCTGTAGTGGCAGATGAGATACGTAAACTTGCAGAGCAGTCGAAAAACTCGGCCAGTGAGATCGGAAAGATCATAGAGAAGATCCAGAAGATGACAAGAAGCACTGCTGACAATGCAAAACGTGCTCAGGAAACCGTTGCTTCACAGGCTGAAGCTCTTAGCGAGACTGTTTCATCATTTGCGGCAGTAAATACTCAGGTTGATAAGCTTAATGACAACCTTGCAAAGATCGCAGAAGGAATAGCTGTTATGGAGCAAAAGAGAGATAAGACCTTAAGTTCTATTGAAAGCATTTCAGCAGCATCTCAGGAGACTGCAGCAGCGACTACAGAGCTTGGCAGTGCGGCAAGCGAGCAGGTAAGAGCGGTAGAAGCCTTAAATAAAGCAGCCGAAGGACTTGGCAAAGACAGCGAAGAGCTTGAAAGCAGCATAAAGAATTTCACCGTATAAATTTCCTTTGATTAATGGAAAAAGGCCCAAAGAGCGGCAGCGCCCTTTGGGTCTTTTTCTTTGTTGCAAAACATTATCCCCTAAAGATAATATCTTGAAGGCTTATTTAAGCAATCCTGCTTCTTTCATCTTCATGGCACGAACCTTAAGAGGAAGACCAAAGAGAGTGATGAAACCTTCTGCATCGTGGTGATCGTAAAGGTCGCCTGTAGTAAATGAAGCAAGAGACTCACTGTAAAGTGAGTAAGGTGAAGTGGTTCCTGCTTTGATAATGTTGCCCTTATAGAGCTTAAACTTAACTTCACCTGTTACAAACTGCTGGGTACTTTCTACAAAAGCCTGAACAGCCTCGCGAAGAGGTGTGAACCATTTTCCTTCGTAAACTATCTGAGCCATCTTATTTCCCATATCTTTTTTAACTTCCATGGTAGCGCGGTCAAGAACCAGTTCTTCAAGCTGCGCATGAGCTTCCATAAGAATGGTTCCGCCAGGTGTCTCATAAACGCCGCGGCTCTTCATACCAACCACACGGTTTTCTACGATATCTACGATACCAATTCCATGTTTTCCGCCAAGCTCGTTAAGAGTGGTGATGATCTCAGATACCTTCATCTTCTTGCCGTTAACAGAAGTAGGAATACCTTTTTCGAAGGTCATGGTAACGTATTCTCCCTGATCCGGAGCTTTTTCAGGAGAAACTCCAAGTACCAGAAGATGATCGTAATTTGGTTCAAGAGCAGGGTCTTCAAGTTCAAGACCTTCATGGCTTATATGCCAGAGATTACGGTCTCTTGAGTAGCTTGAATCTGCAGAAAACGGAAGATCTATGCCGTGAGCCTTGCAGTAATCGATCTCATCCTGACGGGACTGCATAGTCCACTTGTCATCTCTCCAGGCTGCGATGATCTTAAGCTCAGGAGCAAGAGCTTTTATACCAAGTTCAAATCTTATCTGATCGTTTCCTTTGCCGGTAGCACCGTGACAGATAGCTGTTGCACCTTCTTTCTTGGCAATCTCTACGAGTTTTTTTGCAATACCGGGACGTGCCATACTTGTTCCCAGCAGATATTTGTTTTCATATACAGCACCTGCCTGTACGCAAGGAACGATGAAATCATCACAGAATTCGTCGATTATGTTTTCAATATATAATTTGGAAGCTCCTGATGATAACGCTCTTTCCTCAAGACCATCAAGTTCTTCTGCCTGTCCGCAGTCTACGCAGCAGCAGATCACCTCATAGTCGTAATTTTCTTTAAGCCAGGGTATGATAGCGGTAGTGTCAAGTCCGCCTGAGTAAGCCAAAACAACTTTTTCCTTCATAATTATTTCCTCCCGAAAGTGTTTATAAATTTATTTTTTTATAAATATACAACAGGTTTGAATAAAAATCAAGTGTTTTCTGTATAAAAATTAAAAAATACTTGCATAATATACAAAAATGGTGTATAAATAATGAATAAACCAAATTGACATGAATAAATGATGAAGGGAATGATGTATATATGAAGGAAGATATACAGATAAGGGTTATGACAATAGAGGATTATGAAGGAGTATACGCACTCTGGACCGGCATTAGCGGTTTTGGACTAAGAAGCCTTGATGATTCCAAAGAAGGCGTAGAAATGTTTCTTAAAAGAAATCCCACCACAAGTGTTGTGGCGGTGGATGAGGGGCGTATAATCGGTGCCATACTTGGCGGGCACGATGGCAGAAGAGGGTGTTTGTATCACGTATGTGTTAACAAAGATTATAGAAAAATGGGTATCGGAAAAAAGATGACCGCATTTGTTCTTGAAGCTCTTAAAAAGGAAGGCATAAACAAGGTTTCACTCATTGCATTTAAGAGCAATAAAATAGGTAATGCTTTCTGGAAAAAGGTTGGCTGGCTCTTTAGAGAAGACTTAAACTATTATGACTTTACAATTAATGAAAAGAACATAACAGAGTTTGTAAAATAAGGGAGGTTTAATATGGAGATAATAAACGGCGGAGTTACGGCGGCAAAAGGATTTAGCGCTGCGCACACAGCGGCGGGTATAAAGTATGAAAACAGAGAAGATATGGCTATGATCTTTTCATCGGTACCTTGTGTTACTGCAGGAACCTATACAACAAATATCGTAAAGGCTGCCCCTGTGGTGTGGGACAAGAAAATGACAGACAGCGGAATGCCTGCAAGATGCGCTGTTATAAACGCAGGTATCGCAAATGCTTGTACGGGTAAAGAAGGAATGAAAATTTGCGAGGAAAGCGCCGTGGCAGCAGCTAAGGTTCTTAACATACCTGCTGAGCACGTTCTTCTTGCTTCTACCGGAGTTATCGGTATGCAGATCCCGCTTGATAAGATAACAGAGGGAATAAAGGCTCTTGCAGGAAAGCTTGATGAAAGCATGGAAGCGGGAACCGGCGCTGCAAAAGCCATTATGACAACAGATACGGTTAAAAAAGAGTACGCCTGCAAGTTTATGATAGGAGATAAGGAAGTTACCGTTGGCGGCATGTGTAAGGGCTCAGGCATGATACATCCTAATATGGCGACCATGCTTGCATTTACCACAACCGACGTTAATATAGACGGCAAACTTCTTAAGAAAGCTCTAAGTGAGATCGTTTCAGATACCTTTAATATGGTCTCTGTAGACCGTGACACTTCCACAAATGACACATATGTTGTTATGGCAAACGGCCTTGCAGGAAATGAAAAGATTGAAAAAGAAGATGAAAACTATAGGAAATTTTACGAGGCTCTTCTTTACGTAAGTAAATCTCTTGCCATGAACATAGCATCAGACGGCGAGGGAGCCACAAAACTTTTTGAAATGACCGTTATGGGGGCTGAAAGCAAGAAACAGGCCAAGGTTCTTGCAAAATCTATTATCTCATCAAATCTTGTAAAAGCCATGCTTTACGGAAATGATGCAAACTCAGGAAGAGTGCTTTGTGCCATGGGGTATTCGGGAGAAAAGTTTGACCCTGAAAAGGTTGATCTTTATATAGAAGATGAGAAAAGAAAGCTTTGCATCGTAAAAGACGGCATGTACGCAGATTACAGCGAGGACGAGGCAACAGATATATTAAAGAGCAAAAAAGTTATCTGCACCGCAGATATCCACATGGGAAACATGAGTGCAACTGCATGGGGGTGCGATCTTACTTACGATTACGTAAAGATCAACGGTGATTACCGTTCGTAAATATTTTAAAGGAGTAGTATAAAGATGGTAGGAGTTATGGAAAAGGCCGAGATCCTTATTGAATCAATGCCTTATATTCAAAAATTTAACGGAGCCGTTGTTGTGGTAAAATACGGCGGCAGCGCAATGCAAAGCCCGGAGCTTCAAAAGAGTGTTATACAGGATGTGGCACTTTTAAAGCTGGTTGGAATGAAGCCAATTATCGTACACGGAGGCGGAAAAGAGATAAGCGGATGGCTTTCTCGCATTGGCAAGGAATCTGAGTTCATAAACGGCCTTAGGGTTACGGATAAGGAGACTATGGAAGTAGCCGAGATGGTTCTTGGTAAGGTTAATAAGACCCTTGTTCAGATGCTTGGAGAAATAGGCGTAAAGGCAGCAGGAGTTTCAGGAAAAGACGGTAAGACTCTGGTTGCTGAAAAAAAATATGCAGGGGGCGCTGATATCGGCTTTGTGGGAAATATTACAAGTGTAAACACAGAACTTGTAAAAACCCTTATAGATCAGGACTTTGTGCCTGTTATAGCGCCGATCGGCATGGGGGATGACGGTGAGACCTATAACATTAACGCTGATGATGCGGCATGTGCAGTGGCTACGGCATTTAAGGCTGAAAAGCTGGCTTTTCTTACAGATATTGAAGGGGTAAGAAGAGACCCTGAAGACAAAGATTCGCTTATATCGATCCTTTCTCTTGAAGAGGCGGAAGAACTTATGGAAAACGGAGTTGTGGGGGGCGGAATGCTTCCTAAACTTCAAAACTGTATTGACGCGGTAAAGGCTGGGGTCAGCAGAGTCCATATACTTGACGGAAGAACGGCTCACTGCCTGCTCCTTGAATTCTTTACAAGCAAAGGTGTTGGTACAGCCATCGTTAAGAAGGAAACGCTTCTTGAACAGGAAAAGCAGGGCTAGGAGGAAAAGTCATGGATGTTAAAGAAAAAACGGAAGAAGTCCTTATACATGCTTATGGAAAAAGACCTCTTACCCTGGTAAAAGGAAAAGGGGTGATTCTTACAGACGATACGGGTAAAGAGTATCTTGACGGGGCAGCAGGTATAGCTGTCTGTGCCCTTGGCTATGGCAATAAAAAGTATTCGGATGCTCTTACGGCGCAGATTGAAGATGCAGGCCTCCTTCAGGTTTCAAACCTTTTTTACAACGAGTGGGGCTATAAGGCGGGAGAAAAGATCGTAAAGGCCACCGGGCTTGACAAGGTCTTTTTTACAAACAGCGGGGCAGAAGCAGTTGAAGGCGCTCTTAAGCTTGCAAGAAAATATTATTACAATAAGACAGGCAAAGCCAGCGGTAAGATTATAGCAATGGAACATTCCTTCCATGGCCGCACCTTCGGTGCTCTTTCTGTTACGGGAAAAGCAGCTTACAGAGAACCTTTTGAGCCGCTAGTCGGAGGTGTAGACTTTGCGACATTTAACGACCTTGAAAGCGTAAAAGCTCTGGTTACGGAAGAGACCTGCGCAGTGATAATGGAGACGGTACAGGGAGAAGGCGGTATTTACCCTGCTGAGCCTGGATTTTTGCAAGGAGTAAGGAAACTTTGCGATGAAAAGGGAATCCTTCTCATTCTTGACGAGATCCAGTGCGGAATGGGAAGAACAGGAAAAATGATGGCTTATGAGCATTACGGTGTCAAACCCGATATCGTGACTATGGCAAAGGCGCTTGGCTGCGGAGTTCCTGTGGGCGCATTTGCTGCAAAAGCGAAGGTGGCTGATGCCCTTATGCCGGGAGATCACGGAACAACCTACGGCGGAAATCCATTTGTCTGCAAAGCCGTAAGCACTGTGTTTGACTGCTTTGAGGAGCTTGACCTTGTAAACCATGCTGCGGATATGGGGGCGTATCTTAAGGAAGCTCTTACAAAGAAACTTGCGGGAAAAGATGAGGTTAAGGACATAAGAGGAATTGGTCTCATGATTGGTATCGAGTTTAGCTGCCCTGTTTCGCCGATCATTGAAAAAGCGAGAGAAAAGGGGCTTATAATAATAAGCGCGGGAAGCAACATAATAAGACTTGTTCCGCCTCTTGTTATTACAAAAGAAGATATAGACAAGCTTACGGATATACTTTCTTCGTGTATCTGATGCAAAAAAGAAAAGGCGCAAAAATTTATAGAAATTTTTGCGTTTTTCACTTGTGTAAAAAGATTTTATCCCTTACAATAATGATAGATTTTTTTGCAATATTTTTTATACGGAGGCAATATGAAAAGCAGGAAGACGTTTAAACGTCTTGCAATCGTGCTTTTTATTTTGCTGTGTGGTTTTTTCTATACCTATAAGGCAGGCGGCAGGCAGGAACCTGTTATTGAAGATGTAATAGAACTGCCAGAGCCTTCTAAGACCTCGTTTACAAGGCCTGAAAAAGCACAGAGGGCTCCTCAGACCGAGGCAGCTTTGCCTGAAAGCGGGGCTCTTGAAACCGAAAGCGAAGAAAAGGGGCCACCCGCTCCTGCAAAGGACGAACCTGCGTCTGAGGGTGTTATAAATATCAATACCGCAGGTATCAGCGAGCTTTGCACCCTTACGGGTATAGGGGAAAAGAAGGCGGAGAGGATCATTTCCTACCGCAAAGAACATGGGAATTTCGGCTCTATAGAAGAGATAATGAACATTTCCGGTATCAAAGAGGGAACATTTAACAAGATAAAAGACCATATAACGGTCTGACATATTATTTGGAGGCGGAAAATGGCTAGGAAAGTACTGGTCGTTGATGATGAAAAGCTTATAGTAAAAGGGATCAGATTTTCTCTTGAACAGGACGGAATGGAGGTTACCTGCGCGTATGACGGGCAGGAAGCTTTAGAGCTTGCAAAAGAGAATACTTACGATGTTATCCTTCTTGACGTTATGCTTCCAAAGATGGACGGCTTTGAGGTTTGCCAGCAGATCAGGGAATTTTCAGATATGCCTATCATCATGCTTACAGCTAAGGGCGATGATATGGATAAGATCCTTGGCCTTGAATACGGCGCTGACGACTACATTACAAAGCCTTTTAACATCCTTGAAGTAAAGGCTCGTATTAAAGCCATAATCAGACGTAACGGCAAGGCTAGTGCTTCGGCTGAGGTAAAAAAAGAGGCTGTTTTTGGAGATATGCGTATCGACCATGAGGGAAGAAGGGTATATATCAAAGATACCGAAGTTAACCTTACAGCCAAAGAGTTCGATCTTTTAGAGCTTCTTTGCAACAACCCGAACAAGGTTTACAGCAGAGAAAAGCTTCTTAATATAGTTTGGGGATATGATTATCCCGGCGATGTTCGTACAGTAGACGTACATGTCAGAAGGCTTCGTGAAAAGATTGAAGATTCCCCTAGCGAGCCAAAATATATTCATACAAAATGGGGTGTTGGCTATTTCTTCCAGGTTTAAAGGATTCATTAAGCTTGTTAAAAGCTTTCAGGTTCAGGTGTTTCTTGTGATCACCGTTATAAGTACGCTTATAATGGTGATCTATCTTGGTACGCTTATTTCCACATACGATGAAAGAGCATATGCGTTCAAAGTATCTGAGATCCAGGGGTACGGCAACGTTATTGCCAACAAGATAATAACAAACGGTATCCTTTCTGCTGCTTCTGTTGCAGATGCATCTGCCGAGATGTCGGCTCTTGCTGAGATTTATGATGGCCGTATCATTGTTGTAGATGATAATCTTAAGATAATAAAGGATACTTACGGCCTTGAAGAGGGAAAGACTCTTATAAGCGAGGAGACGATCCTTACATTCAGAGGCACCAACAGCCTTTATCGTAACAATGAGGAAAGATATGTGGAGCTTACCCTTCCCATTATCCACCCGACCACAAAGAACATCACGGGAGCTCTTATAATGAGCTTTTCTCTTGATTCCATTCTCAATATGGAAAAGAACCTAAGAGATACGGCAGGCGTTGTCGGAACTCTTGTATTTATCGTGCTTGTGGTATTTGCGGCAATATATGTACGCTGGCTTGTAAGGCCTTTTAGAAGGCTTAAGGTTTCCATGGATAATTTTACTGACGGTTATATCGATACCGTAAAGAGTGTACACGGCTTTACGGAATTTGAAGCGGTCAATGACTCTTTTGCCCGCATGATCGAAAGAGCAAACGCCCTTGAAAGTTCCCGTCAGGAATTCGTATCGAACGTGTCCCACGAGCTTAAGACGCCTATGACTTCAATTAAAGTTCTTGCAGATTCCCTCCTTTCACAGGAAGAGGTTTCAAACGAGCTTTACCGCGAGTTTATGGTGGATATCAACGAAGAGATCGAGAGGGAAAACAAGATCATAAACGACCTTCTTTCCCTTGTAAAGCTTGATAAAAAGTCAGGCGAGATGAATATTACAAATGTCAACATGAACGAGATGATAGAGCAGATCTTAAAGCGTCTTCAGCCTATCGCAGAGCAAAAGGGCGTGGAGCTTGTGTTTGAATCATTCCGTAATGTTGTGGCAGGTGTGGATGAGGTTAAACTTTCACTTGCTCTTACAAACCTTGTTGAAAATGCCATCAAATACAATGTGGAAGACGGCTGGGTAAGGGTTTCCCTTAACGCAGACCACAAATATTTCTTTGTTAAGGTATCAGACTCCGGTATCGGTATTCCAAAAGAGGCACAGGACCTTATCTTTGACAGGTTTTACCGCGTAGATAAGGCAAGAAGCCGCGGAACAGGCGGTACAGGACTTGGCCTTTCCATCACAAAAAATGTAGTTATCATGCATAAAGGCGCCATTAAGGTGTTCAGTAAAGAAAACGAGGGTACCACATTTACGGTTCGTATCCCGCTTAATTACAGATCGCCTATAGAGGGCGAAGTTGAGGAGGCGCAGGATGAAGAATAAGATATTAAGCTTCCTGCTTGTGCTTTCTCTCCTAACGACAGCCCTTGCAGGATGCGGCAAAAACAAGACGGGGCAGGCTGTTCTTACCCCTGATTCTTACAGGATTTACTGTATAAATAACGGTATTACAAAGGTTGCATACGAGGTTAAAGAAGTTAAGGCAGATTCTGTTACAGACTACATTGACCTGCTCTTTAAGGAGCTTAAAGCCGATCCTTCTGATGTTACCCTTCGTAAGGCTATACCGGATGAAGTGACCATAAGGGATTATTCCCTTGAAAACGGCGAACTTACCGTCAATTTTGAGTCAAACTATCAGCTTATAACGGGTATTGAAGAAATACTCAGAAGAACTGCCATAGTAAAGACTCTTACACAGATAGACGGTGTTGATTATGTTGCTTTTACCGCAGGCGGTCAGCCTCTTATGGATTCGGCGGGGCTTCCTATCGGTTTTATGGAAAGCGGCGATTTTATTGATAACACCGGCGGCGAGACAAACTATCTTCAGACCGTTACCATTACCCTTTATTTTGCAAACGAAGATGGCAACGGACTTGTAACTTCAAGACACCAGGTGGAGTTTGACGGTACCATTTCCTTAGAGAACCTTGTGGTTAGGCAGCTTATAGCTGGCCCGCTTCCTGAGGAAACCGGCATGCAAAGTGCTATGCCTCATGGCACCATTATCAATAAAGTAACTAAAAAAGACGGTATCTGTTATCTTGACCTAAACGGCATGTTCCTTGAAGATCTGCCGGGGGTAACGGATGAAGTCGTTATATATTCCATCGTTAACTCTCTTGCGGAGATATCAGGTATCAGCAAGGTTCAGTTTATGGTTAACGGTGAGGTTCAAAAGAAATACAGGGAGAATATTCCGTTTGACGGACTTTTTGAAAGAAACTTAGATCTTGTTAACTAAATACATAAGAAGACCTCTTATACCTTTTGCGCTTCTTTCGGTTATGGTAAGCCTTGTGCTTAGCGGCTTTTATTTACCAAAGAAGTACGAAAAAGAAGGAGAACTTCTTAAAGATGAACTTTTTAGCAGCGGCGTGATCGGCACAGTAGATAAGATCACGAAAAAAGATGATGGCTGCGTATTACAACTAAATACCGATCATGGAAAAGTTTTGGTTATGGCAGGGGCAGAAGGCCTTTTGCTAAAACTTGGCAATACCTTGAAAATCAGCGGCACGGAATATTTATTCCGTGCCGCTTCTAATCCCGGCCAGTTTGATGAAAAGAAATATTACTACGGTGAAGGGTTTGTATATAGGATAAGTGCAAAGAGCATCACTGTAACAGACAGCGGCTACTATGTTTTTAAGGAAAACCTGCGCAGACTACGGGATAAGATGAGCAGCAGTATTGATGCCTCATTTGACAGCGAAAAGGCGGGGATCCTTAAGGCTATGCTTGTGGGAGATAAGAGCGATCTTCCGGAGGATGTGAAAGAGCTATATAAAAAGAGCGGTATAGGCCATATCCTTGCCATATCGGGGCTTCATATATCTATTTTTGGAAACGCCATATTTTTGCTTCTTAGAAGGCTGCGGGTAAGACTTCAGGCTGCAGGCGGGATTTCTATCTTTATGCTGCTTTCATACGGTCTTCTTACAGGCTTTTCGGTATCAACAAGTAGAGCAGTTGTTATGACGGTGCTCTCTATTGTGGCAGTGTGTATCGGCAGGTCTTATGACATGTTAAGCGGGATCAGCGCGGCATCTATCATTATACTTACCCTAAACCCCGGGCAGGTGCAGGCGGCAGGTTTCCTGCTTTCATTTGGCTCTGCCACAGGCGTTGCCCTGTTTAACGAGTACATCAAGGTAAAAAACAGGGCTTTAAAGGCGGTAGTGTTTAGCATAGCTTTATTTGCGGTAAATCTGCCTGTTATCATGTGCTTTTACTATGAGGTATCGCTTATAGGAATCCTGCTCAACCTTATCGTGATACCTGCCATGAGTCTTCTTGTTCCGGTGGGACTGCTTGGAGCGGTATTTGGGGCTTTTGGTGCTTCTAAAGGCGCGCTGTTTATATACGGAAGCGCAAATTATATCCTGGAAGGCTACGAACTGCTTTGCAAAGCGGGAGAGAGGCTTCCTTTCAGCAGCGTTATAACAGGCCGCCCAAGTGGGCCAAGGGTGTTAATTTATTATCTTCTTTTGCTTTTACCTTTTATACTTTCGGGGCTTAAGGAGAGGTTTTCAGGCGTATCAAAGGACGATCTTTTCAGAAAAGCCATGATGGAGCTTTTTCCTGTACTTATGACAATTGGCTTTTTTGTTATCTTTACAAGACACCGGGAGTTTAAAGTCACTATGCTTGACGTAGGCCAGGGGGATGCAATCGTTATAGAAAATAGCAACGGCAATACGTATATAGTTGACTGCGGCTCCACAAGCGTTAAGAGTGTCGGGAAATACAGGCTTATTCCTTTCTTAAAGTACGAAGGAGTAAGAGAGGTTGACGCGCTCTTTTATACACATCTTGATAAGGATCATATATCCGGGGGAGATGAGCTTTTGGCTTCAGACGAGATCAGGGTTAAGAGGTTCTTTGTATCTGACTATTTTGATGAAGAAAGGTCTGATGCAAAACTTTTTGATACCGGGCAGGTCTTAAGAGACGGGGATATGTCGCTTTCCTGCCTTTACTCAGGAGAAGGAGGGAAAGATGCCAACGACGGCTCACTGGTGCTTTTACTTAAGTATAGGGATTTTGATATGCTGCTTACGGGAGATATAAGTTCTGCAGTAGAAGAAAAGCTTCTTGCCGCATACCCTGAAGGGTGCGACGTAGATGTACTGAAGGTAGCCCACCACGGCAGCAAGTACAGCACCTGCGCGGCGTTCCTTTCCTGGTGCACTCCGGAGGAAGCCGGTATCTCCGTATCTGCCCGCAACCGCTATGGGCATCCGTCTGAAGACGCGCTATCGCGCCTTTCTGCCGCCGGCGTAAGCGTGCGCCGCACCGACAGGGAAGGGGCGCTAACGTTTAGGGCGCGATGATGGTTGCGGGTGGTGGGCTTGCAGGGCGCAACGCAGTGCATGGTGAGGCGTAGTGCGGGGCCTTTTCGGCGCCCGAGCCACCCGCACGAAGGCGAAACATACCTAAAACAAAAGAAAAGCTTCACTTAGGCATACACTTTCGGCAGGCGGCAGCCCAAGATGAAGCATAAAGCATACCTAAAACAAGAGAAAAGCTTCACTTAGGCATACACTTTCGGCAGGCGGCAGCCCGAGATGAAGCATAAAGCATACCTAAACAAGAGAAAAGCTTCACCTAGGCATATATCCTCGAAAGAGTAAAGACAAGGATGAAGTATAAAGCATGTCTAAATAAAGAGAAAAACTTCATATAGGCATGAATGACCATATTTTGGAATCGAAAAAAGAAAGGAAAAAAATGAAGCAAGCTATTGAAGAAATGAATCAGCGTATAATCGAACTGAAGACTGCAATAAAGAAGGCCAAGCTGGAAGAAGGAAAGTTTCCAGAAGGAAGGCTTCGAGTATCGGTTACTAAGAGACAGAAGAGATATTATAACATGAAACAAACAGGTGACACGGTAGGAGAATACATACCTATGTCGGAAATAGAATATGTAAGACAGTTGGCGCAGAAAGAATACAACAAGAGTTTTCTTTTAAAGGCAAAGGATGAGCTTGCCTTTCTGGAAAGAAGTGTAAAATCAATAAAGACCAAAGATGCCGATATTGCATATACCAAGCTTTCGGAAGGTAGAAAAGAACTGATAAATCCTTATATGCTTACAGATGAGTTATATGCAAAGAAATGGGAGTTAAAGCCGTATAAGACAAATACGTATATGCCTGAAAGAAAGATTTACGATACAAAAAAGGGCGATAAAGTAAGATCAAAGTCAGAAGCCATGCTGGCTGATATGTTTTATGACCTTGAGATACCGTATCACTACGAGCAGGCTGTCAATCTCAAGCATGGGGGTACCAGGTATCCTGACTTTACACTTCTTAAGGTCAGTACCAGGGAAGAGATTTATTTTGAGCACTTTGGCCTGCTTGATGATGAGGAATACAGGAATGGAAGTCTTCAGAAGCTTGATGAGTATAGAGCAAACGGCATATATCCCGGCAAGAACCTGCTTTTCACCTATGAAACAGTTGAAAACCCATTGGATATAAAGGGAATTAGAAAAATGATAAAGGAAATAATATGCGAGGGATGAAAAAACGGCATACGGAGTACAGTCGCATTGGGAATGTTTTCTTGTACCAGACATATTGATTTTTAATGAATCTTAGGGTACAATCTTGCTGTTGTGTTAGCCTGTGGGCTGATATACAGTTGATCATTCCGGGGAGATATTTTGATATGATTTGGATCTTGGCGGCTTTTGCTGCGTTCTTTATTAAAGGGCTTTGCGGGTTTGCGAATACCCTTGTTTTTACGTCGATACTTGGGTTTGGAAGTGCAAATGTGGATATTTCGCCGGTGGAACTTCTGCTTGGTTTTCCGCCAAACGTTATACAGACCTATAAAAACAGGAAGAATCTCAAACCGCAGGTTGTGCTTCCACTTATAGCGCTGGTTCTTGCAGGAAGCATTCCCGGAGCACTTCTGCTTAAAAATGTAAACGTAAACTACCTTAAGGTGGCATTTGGAGCAGCTGTGGTAATTATCGGAATAGAGATGCTGCTTCGCGAAAAGAGCGGGAAAAAAGGCAAAAGCTCTAAAATTGTTCTGTTTATTATCGGTTTGATCTCAGGAATACTTTGCGGACTTTTTGGCGTTGGCGCACTTCTTGCAGCTTATGTTGGAAGAGTAACAGAATCAACCGATGAATTTAAAGCAAATATCGGAGCGGTTTTTCTTTCTGAAAATGTGGTAAGGATAGTGCTATACAGTTTTCTTGGAATCATTACCCTTGAGGCAGTTAAGCATGCACTGATCCTCGCACCTGTAATGTTGCTTGGCCTTTTTGCAGGAATGAAGAGCGCAAAGGTTTTGAACGAAAAAGTGATCAAGAAAATAGTGATACTTTTGCTTATAGCTTCAGGTATAGTGCTTATCATAAATAATATATGATAAAAAAATAAAAGCGCCAACGGATTTTATTATGATCCGTTGACGCCTGATTTTTTATACTGTCTTTCTTCTAAATATAACCCTTGCGGATTCTAAGAGCTGCTGGTGGTGTACCTTGGTGGCATCAAAATGCACTGAAGTAAAGGCAAACTGCATTATCGGGCCTGCACAAAATGCACATATAATAGTTCCGATACCAACCGGCCCGCCAAGCAGCCAACCGATAAATGTAGCAAGACCAAGAAGTGCAATGCTTACAGCTCCGATCGGAAGCTTTTTAACTCTTTTTGCAAGTGCTACAAGAAGCGTATCTCTAGGGCCGCAGCCAAGAGAAGCTTTCATATAGGTAAACTGGGTATAGGCTATGATAACAAGTCCAAGGAACATTACAGGGATGCCTGTAACAGGGGACTTGCAAGCAGGCACTACATTAAGCCTGTTGAAAAGGTCTACTGACTTTCCTACAACAAGGGCATCTATAAACATAGCGATACCGATAGGCTCGCGCATAGCAATATCAATTGCAAGAATGCTATATGAGACAATAACAGAAGCAGTACCGTATAAAATCCCGAAAGTATTTGATATGCCGAGATTAAGCACGTCCCACGGACCTGCACCGATATTGGCCTGTATCGTTAGGTAAACGCCAAAGCCGTTAATAAAAAGGCTTACGGCCGCAATGATCATATTAAGTAAAATAGCCTTGCCTGAGCGATTGTTATCTAAGTTTTTTTCCTGAAGCATTTGATGAAACCTCTTTATGTTAGTCTGCTGCGCTACGTCATAAAAATGAATGTCATATGCAAGCATTTCATATTCTATCACAACTTAGGTTGATTCTCCATAAAAAAGTTGCAAATAACAAAAACAAACTGTTTCTTCACCCAAGGTAACATGTTTCCTTGACACGCTTGCCGGAGAAAGGTAAAATGTAACCTGAGGTTATGGGTTTTATTTTCATATCTGACGGTTTAGGGGGATTACAGATGGTAGAGTTAAAGGGAAGAAAAACTATTTATGGGTTAGTGATGGCAGCGTTTTTTGTGATGCTGCTTTTGCCATGCACAAAAACCTGCGCGCAGGAGACTAAAGCTGACAAGGTAACTGTGGTTTCCGGCGGAGAGAGTGTTATCTGGGCAAACGGAAATCCAAAGCACAAGTATGTGCAGCTTAAAACAAAGCTTTCACCTACTGATTATGTGAAAAATAAGAGAACGATAAAAGGCAAGATCAGGTGGATAATCTGCAAAGAAAAGACCACTCCGGTGTTAACAGATCATGTTTTAAAGACTAAGAGCAATGCTTCCAAACTTGCCAGTATTAGCACAAACGGCAAGGTTGCGGCCAAAAGCGGCGGAATGGTATACGCATATGCCATAGATATCGGCTCCGGGAACGCTGAAGAGTTTACGATCACTGTAAAGAACGCTCCTTACAGTATGCAGCTTTACACAAACGCTGAAACAAAAGAGGCTGTAAAAAGCCTTTATATCAATACTGTGGACGATACAAAGATTTATGTAGATGCTAAAACTATTTCCGCGAAAACGAAAATAGACCCAGAGAGCACATTTACGGTAAAACCTCTTAAAAAGGCCATGGGCGAGAATTTTACCGTTAGTGACGTGACGTGCGATAAAGACGGCAACTGGTATTTTACCATGAAGGCAAAGGAAGTTCCAACAAAGTCGTATTATTACGTATTTAGGGTATATAATGAACAGAATGGGCAGTATGTCAGTGTCAGGGTGTATGTGACAAATCCGGTTACAGATATATATGCTTTTGGGTCAGGTAAGATATTAAAAAAGGGAGACAAAGTTACGGTAAATCTTGAGCTTATCACAAAAGACAAAACACAGCTTACATCAGATAAGCTTACCTTACTTGTAGTAAAAGAATCTCCTAAAATGTCAAGTTCAAAAAAGACATATACATATAAATCATCAAAACTTGTTAAAGCAACTCTTTCTAAGGATCACAAAACCATAGAACTTGAAGCGTTAAAAGACATAACAGAGCAAGTAAAAGTTTTGCTAATGATAACAGATACAGAAAGTAAAGAAATATCAGAAAGAACAATAGCTATCTTGCTTCCGGCAAAAACCGAATAATTATTTAAGAACCCATATAACAGGAGGATTTTTACATGAAAAAGAACATTTTACTTGCGGTGCTTGCAGTGCTTGTGGTATTTGCAGGTACAAAGACCGTATTTGCGGCTACTGAGACAAGTGCAGACGGAAATTTTGTTTACGAGGCTGATTACTACGCAGGAACCTGTAAAGTAACAGGCTACAACGGAAGCCTTGATAAGATAAACATTCCAAAGAAGATCGACGATCTTAAAGTTACTGAAGTTGCGCTTTTATTCCCTGAAAATAAGGAAGCAGAAAAGATTGAAAATAATTTTCACTATGACCTTCCTGACGGATCGGCCGGATGGTCAAGTGCTAACGGTGACTATATGCCTACCTCGGTCGGTGAGATCGTTGTTCTTGAGGGAGTTACCGCATTTAGCGCAAAGGTTGATTCTAATAACAGCGCTATGATCCTTTCAATAGGCAAGATCACTCTTCCAAGCACACTTAAGAGTGTTTATATCAAGTCTCTTGGACTTAAAGAACTTACTATCCCCGGAAATGTGGAGAGTATGGAGCTTAACTGCCTTGAAACAGAAAAGCTCATTATCGAAAGCGGTGTTAAAAAGGTAGAAAATTGCTACTCTATGTATTCGCTTAAAGAGGTTGTTCTTCCAAAGTCTGTTAAAGAGATCGGATACCAGGCATTTGATGGCTGCTATAATCTTGAGAAGATCGATCTTTCAAATGTTGAAAAGATAGAGACCGGAGCTTTTGAAAATACTTTGGCGTTAAAGAGCGTAAGCCTTGGAGATAAGCTTTCATCTATCGGAACCCTTGCTTTTAACTGGTCGGGTCTTACTAAGATTAACGTTCCTAAAAATGCAGTAATAAATGGCAATGCTTTTTCAAACTGTTATTATCTTGAAAGCGCTAATATCAAGAGTAAGGTTACTGCAACTCTTGACAACACTTTTACAGGATGTGTAAACCTTAAAAATGTTACCCTTGCAGAAGGCCCTAAAAAACTTTATGCTACATTTAGAGACTGTAAGGCACTTACAGCATTGGTAGTTCCTTCAACTGTTACAGAGATTACTTACGGAACATTTTCAAGAGAAGCAAGGAAGATGATCCTTGCGGTTCTTAATCCTGACTGCAGCTTATATTATAAAAAGGACAGCAGGGGCGCAAGCCATATAGAGGTTGATAATTCTGCTGTGATCCTTGGCTACAAGGACTCAACTGCACAGGATTTTGCAAAGAACAACGGCAATAAGTTCATCGCATTTAACACAGTAACAAACCTTAAGGCTGCAAATAAGGCTAAGGGTAAGGTTAACCTTACATTTAAGGGTGTTAAGGGTGTAAAGAGCTACACTGTTTACAGAAGTACAAGCGCTTACGGCGGGTTTAAGAAGATCGGAACTTCAAAGACCACAAAGTTCACAGATAAGAGCGCAAAGAAGGGCACCACATATTATTATAAGATTGCTATCAGCTATACAGATTCCACAGGCGTAAAGCTTTCAGGCATCATGAGCAATGCAGCATCTATTAAAGTAACGAAGTAGTTTTTGCGGCGGGAAGGGACTGTACCTTCCCGCTTTTATAAATGAGGGCGGGAAAATGAGACTATATCATGTCAGTGACATTGAAATAAAAGATCCTGATATCAGGCACGGCAGAAAGAACGCGGATTTTGGACAAGGCTTTTACTTGACCCCGGATCTTGAATTTGCAAGAAAATGGGCCGTAAGCGAAGCCGTACTTAACGAATACGAGTTTAACGAGGCAGGGCTTGCCATAAAAGAGTTTAAAAGAGATGCCGACTGGTTTGATTACATCTATAACAACAGGCATTTAAAAGACGGCCTTGACGTAGATGTGGTTATGGGGCCTATTGCAAATGATACCATTTTTGATACTCTCGGCATTATAAGCAGTGGATTTTTGGCTCCTGAAGATGCGCTTAAGCTTCTTCTTGTTGGTCCTTGCTATATCCAGGTTGCAATAAAGAGCGATAAAGCAAGGGCGCAGCTTAAATTTATAAGATCCTGCAAAATAGAAAGGCAGGAGAGTGGCGCCAAAGAAAAAGAAGAAGCAGAATATCAGGATGCCTTTGCAAAAGCAATGGAAGAGCTTGACAGATAGATAAATAATAAAAATGACGCAAGGGTAATCCTTTGCGTCATCTTTATCACTTCGCCTATTATATTAAGGGTTCTTGTTAACTATTTTAATGATCATACAAGTGCCTTGCCGAGAGCTTTGCACATAGCAATGGCATCATCGTCAGGCTCGTTGTTTGCTGTAACACTTTCTGTTACAAGGTTTGCTCCTGCTGCTTTGCATCTGTCTTCCCAGTCTCTCATCCACTGACCGTCGCCCCATCCGTAAGAACCAAAGAGTGCGATCTTTTTGCCGGAGAGCGCTCCTTCAACGTCTGTAAACATCGGATCAAATTCTGACTCTTCAAGTACTTCGGCTCCCATAGCAGGACAGCCAAAAGCAATACCGTCAAATTCTGATACCTTAGCCTTGGAAAAATCCGATGCCGTAAAAAGGGTAACAGCAGCTCCTGCAGCTTTAGCGCCTTCCTCTACGGCTTTTGCCATAGCCTCTGTGTTACCTGTACCACTCCAATATACTACTGCTAAATTACTCATAATAAATTCCCTCCTATATTTACCCTGCCATATATTTGCTTGTATTTACTGCAAGCGCAGCAAGGGTTCTCCCATTTTGATTAAGTCTCCTGTACACTTCGGTGCACTTTTTGTACTTTTTAAAGATCCTTTCTGCTTTTTCCTCATCGGAATAAACTTTCCAGCATCCGACGCATTTAACTCCGCTGCAGGGATTGTCAATGAAACCCTGTACATCTTTTGGCGGGTAGCCAAGAAATAAACCTATCTCATGCGGAAATGTGTCATCTTGCTTTAAATGACCTGCTAGCTTTTTGATACATTGATCGGCCCTGTCACAGTCATACCCCTTTTGATTAAGTATACATGCCGCCTCGGGACACTTAAGATCTTTCTTTAAGTATTCCGGGCGGTAGATGTATATAAGTACATAACGATCGGTTCGTTTTAGCGGGATGATACGAAGGCCTTTGTCATTTAATAAATGATTAAGTTCACGAACCTCTCCGTTGATGTCGGTATGGGAATCAATTGCAGCTCTGAAAAGATTCCCTGTTTTAATACCTGCAAGAGTAGGGGCACCATGTTCGATCAGCATTTCTTCAAGCACTCATTTCTCCTCCTGCGATTAAACTTAGGCTAGATATACTAACTGACAAGCGTTAGCACCTGCTAACAATTATAGTTAGCGACCGCTAACTTGTCAAGCGTTTTTTTGATCTTTTTTTGTAAAATTTATTTCTGATATCTAACGTTACATCTTTATCCACAGGAATATTTTACTGATTTAATACATAAAAGTGTTGACGCGTTAAAGTATTATTGATATAATCAGCATGTAGGGTATCCAAAGGCGGAAACCAAAACCGTCTTTGGATTTTTTTTTCAAAAATTTCTCGAGGGGAGAAAAGGAATATGGAAAATGTGATCACAAAAGTGACAGCCGTAAATGACGCTGTCAACAGCTTTGCATGGGGCTGGTTTGCTATCTTCATGCTTCTTGGTACAGGTCTTATCTGTACCGTAATTACTAAGTGCTTTCAGGTTTCGCATCTGCGTCACTGGTGGAAAGCAACTATCGGATCGATGTTTCAGAAAGACACACACAACAACAAAGACAAAGGCTCTGTTTCTCAGTTCCAGGCTCTTTGTACCGCGCTTGCCGCAACCATCGGTACCGGCAACATCGCCGGTGTTGCAGCTGCCATCTGCGTAGGTGGCCCGGGCGCAGTATTTTGGATGTGGATCGCTGCCTTCCTTGGCATGATGACAAACTACTCAGAGAACATTCTCGGAATCTATTACAGAAGAAAAAATAATAACGGTGAGTGGTCAGGGGGACCTATGTATTACCTCACCGACGGTCTTGGCAGCTACAAGGGCTTTAAGGGCATCGGCAAAGTCTTATCCATCATTTTTGCATGCTTTGCTATGGTTGCTTCCTTTGGTATCGGTAATATGGGCCAGATCAACAAGATCACTCTTAACATTGAATCCGCATTCTTTGCAAATGTGGATGCGCCGCTATTCCTCGGAGTAAGTATTGTTAACTGGATAATCGGCGCCGTTCTTCTTATAATCGGCGGTTTTATCATAATCGGAGGCCTTCAGCGTATTGCTTCATTTGCAGAAAGAGTCGTTCCTTTTATGGCGATTGCATATGTTATCGGTGCCCTTATTATTATGTTCGCACACATCACCTCAATCGGTGCAATGTTTGGTTCAATCTTTAAATTTGCCTTTGGTGCAAAGGCTCTGGCAGGCGGCATTGCAGGCGAGGCTATCAAGCTTGCGATAAAGAACGGATGTAAGCGCGGTATCTTCTCAAATGAGGCCGGACTTGGTTCTTCAGTTATGGTCCACTCAAACTCAAATGTAGTTGAGCCGGTAAAGCAGGGAATGTGGGGGATTTTTGAAGTATTTGCGGATACCATGATCGTTTGTACTATGACCGCTATCGTAGTTCTTTCTTCAGGACTTATCGACCTTTCAACAGGCGCTCCTGTTGCAGGCGTTAACGACGCAACCCTTGTTGCTACCGCATTTGGAAATGTATTTGGAAAGCCGGGCGAGTGGTTTGTAGCTATAGCCGTTCTCCTTTTTGCATTTACAACTGTTATGGGTTGGTCACACTACGGAGCTAAAGCAGTCGAGTATCTCTTTGGTACTACAGGTGCAAAGGTTTACAGAGTCATCTTCACCCTTATGATCATCACTGGTGCTGTTGTGACCTCATCACTTGCGTGGGACATCTCAGATACCTTCAATGGTCTCATGATGATCCCTAACCTTATCGGTGTGCTTTCACTCACACCTATAGTTATTAAGCTTACCAAGAACTACGTTGACAGAAATATAAAGAAAAAAGACGTAAAACCAATGCTTTCAGCTATTCCTGAGGTTCAGGAAGAGATGGAAAAGATGCTGTAAAAAGCGGATATTATTAAAGGATGCGGCAATATGTTTTGCTGTATCCTTTTTTTATGTTATCATATACTCGCATAGGAGAGAGAATATGAAATACACCAACATTACCAAAGCAAAGTTTATAGAACGCCCCAACAGGTTTATTGCGCGAGTTTTTGTAGACGGGAAAGAAGAGATTGTTCACGTTAAAAATACGGGACGTTGCAAAGAACTTCTGGTACCAGACTGTGAGGTCTGGCTTACGGCTCCGGGAACCCCTAACCGCAAGACAAAGTATGACCTTGTGGCTGTAAGAAAGAGCACAGGAGTGCTTTTTAATATCGACAGTCAGGCACCAAACAAGGTGGCGTTTGAATGGCTAAAAACACAGGATTATGACAAAGTGATCCCTGAATACACATATGGAAACTCAAGGATCGATTTCTATATGGAAAAAGGAAAAGATAAATATCTTATGGAAGTAAAGGGCTGTACCCTTGAAGTGGACGGCGTGGGGTATTTTCCTGATGCTCCTACTGAAAGAGGGGTAAAGCATCTTCGCGAGCTTGCAGGCGCCGCCTTGGCAGGCTATAAGGCAATGCTTGCTTTTGTTATCCAGATGGACGGAGTAGAAGAGGTAAGGCCAAATATCTCTACACATAAAGAGTTTGGCATTGCCCTTGAGGAAGCTAAAGCAGCAGGTGTGAAAGTCGTATTTTTAAAGTGCCACGTAGAACCGGACGAGCTTTTCATTTTATGACATGTGTCATACAAAAAACAGCCCCGGTGTTTAGGCGGGGCTGCTTTGCTTTTATTTCTTGAAAATGTTGATATGTATGTGGTTTTCGCCCACAGGGTCTATGGTACCGTAAAGCTCTGCATCTTCAAGGTACTTAAGACATTCGCAGTCTGTTAAGATCTTTGGCACAGTAACAAGTTTTCCGTCAGGAGTGGCGGTTCCGTTATTTTCAATAAATACGGATGCAGGATTTCCTTTTGCGTCCTTGCCCTGTATCATATATCTTGCGGAAAGTGTGAATTTGTCGCCGCATTTGCGCTGTGTATCAACAGCTCCCGGCATTATTATTCCGCTGAAAGCATCACAATCAAGGCTCCCGTGAAATGTTATCATATTGGCGCCGTTTTCGCCTGACTCCACATGATAAGCCTCATCTATAAGTACGTCTACAACTATCTCAGGTTTTTCCATTTTGTCCTCCGTTTTAGCGGGAAGCAATTGTCCCTTTTTACTATTTTAAGCATCTTTCTATAAATGCGGTTACTCTGTCTAATATGTCGTCTGTCCAGAACTCGTTGCCGCCGTGGTTTGCGCCTTCAAGAAGAATGAGCTCTGTGTCCTTGCCACATTCCTTAAGTCTTCTGTATACAGCAACGCTGCACTTTGCACTGACAACTACATCAGCGGTTCCGTGAATGTTAAGAATCGGCGGAAGCTCGGTATCATTTTCAATGTTACAGTCAACTGAAAGAGCTCTTGCAAGCTCAGGCTCCTCTATTAAGTTCTTGCCGCCCATAACCTGTCCTTCAGGGCTGTCAGGGAGACAGTGGTTCATGGTTATTGGGTTTGAATCCGGGAACATAAATGTGGTAGAGCCGTAGTAATTGATAATGCCGCTTACACTTGCCGAAATGCCCGGAAACAGGTTATCTGCCGTGTCATCATCTTTTATAATTCCTGCAAAAAGAGCGGTATGTCCGCCTGAAGAATCGCCTGCGCCGATGAATTTGTCAGGCATGATGCAGTATTCATCAGCATGGCTCTTAAGGAATCTTATGGCATTTCGCATATCCTTTGCCTGAGCCGGGAACGGCGCAATGCCTGAGTGACGGTATTCAACGATAGCCACAACATAGCCTCTTGCAGCAAGTTTTGAGATGTTTGGAAGGTTTGCGTATACATCCTGCTTAAACCAGGCAGAACCTTGTGTAAACACAACACAAGGATACTTTGATACGTCAGGGCTCTTTGCCATCATCTTGCCCATCTCCACTCTGTTTGTAGGGATGAGGATCTGAAGGTGAAGCGGTGTGCCGTCAATGTTTGCGTACTCCACATCGTGGCGATATGTTACGCCTGCCTCAAGACCTGTGGTAGGAAGCTTAACAGCGCCCTCAACCTCCTCTGTAAAAGGCTTTAATCTTTCCGGGTCAATGTTACTAAAATCCATAATACTTTTAATCCTTTCGTTTTCTTTCTATTTTACAGTTTTATATATTAGCACACAACAGTTTTTGTAAGCTTTGTTTTAGTTTTTTTATAAAGTTGATTTTATTATTATGTTGGTATAAAATTTGAGGATAATAATGACACATGTACCAGGTACATATGTCAAAGAAAGATGGAAAAAGAAAATGATAAATACAGTTATATTTGATATGGACGGAACGGTACTTGACACCTTACAGGATCTTACGGATGCCATAAACTACGTAATGGGGCGCTTTGATCTGTCTGCCCGCAGCATTAACGAATGCAGACAGTTTGTGGGAAACGGAATAAAAGTGGCTCTTAATCTTGCTTCAAACGAGAAATATCCTGATGAGACACTTGACGAGATGGTCAGCATTTTCAAGGAGTACTATGACGTGCACTGCCTTGACAAAACAAAGCCCTACGAGGGCATCCCGGAGCTTATTGCAGGGCTTAATGCAGAAGGCTATAAGGTCGGCATAGTTTCAAATAAGATTGATTCTGCGGTAAAAGAGCTTAACTCAAAATTCTTTGCAGAAAACGTCAGTGTTGCTATAGGCGAAAGACCGGGAGTGAGGAGAAAACCGGCTCCGGATACAGTCCTTGAAGCCATGAAAGAGCTTGGCAGCAGCAAAGAAGAGACAATTTACGTAGGGGATTCTGAGGTGGATATAGAAACTGCTAAAAATACAGGCATTCCTTGCATATCTGTCCTTTGGGGATTTAGAGACAAAGATGTACTTGACGCGGCAGGCGGAAAGTTTTATGCGAAAAAACCTCTGGATGTAATGAATATAATAAGGCAGATAAATAGCGGAATGTAATCCGCTTACTGCCTGCCAAAAAAAGAAAACAAAAAAGTAGTTGACAAAATATATTTAATCAAATATAATATAGCAAAACTTAAACAAACACAGCAACATTTACATCTTAGAAAAGGAGGAATATCATGACATACGCTGTCAGATTTTACACCAAAACAGGTAACACAAAGCGCCTTGCGGAGGCTATAGCAAAAGAGCTCGGCGTAGAGGCTCTTCCTATCAGCAACCCTGTAGACGAGAAGGTTGATGTACTTTTCCTTGGTAATTCTTATTATGCATTCTCAATTGATCCTGAAGTAAGAGATTTTGTAAGAAGTCTTGATAAGGAAAAGGTTGGAAAGATCGTTAACTTTGGCTCAGCTGCTATGCTTAACTCTACTTACAAAAAGGTTAAGGCTGAGGCTGACAAGGTAGGCATTCCAATGGATGAAAGAGAATTCCACTGCAAAGGCGAATTTAAAGGCGTTCATAAGGGAAGACCTAACGCTGAAGATGTTGCCGCAGCAGCAGAATTTGCAAAGAAATTTTTAGGTTAAGGAGATCGAAACAAAGCGTAAAAAGATATTTTTTTTCTTAGACAATTAACTTACGGACAGGTTAATGTGGTTTTATCAAAAAACTGACATGACCTGTCTTTTTTTTGATTTATTATGTTATAATCTGGTTATGGCCGCGAAAAACGGCGACAAATATTTTATTTAAAGGGGATCAATATGAAAAGAGAATTTTTGCTTACTCCGCCTATGGGGTGGAACAGCTACGATTATTACGACACAACGGT
>JAEEOQ010000004.1 GCA_016284355.1 Lachnospiraceae bacterium | reverse complement strand
AAATTTTTCGACTTTTACATACGAGAAGTTTAAAGTTGGAGTTCCAAGAAAAGGCACTTATGAATGTATTTTTAATTCTGATGACGTTTCTTACGGCGGAAGCGGGTTTGGCTGCAATGAGGCTGTAAGTTCTAAAGAAGAAAAGATACATGGACAGGATAACCTTATAGAGATCAGTGTTCCCGCTATTGGCGGGGTTGTATATAAAAAAAGAAAGAGGAGGCAGTAACACTATGGTGGATGATGAATTGATCTTTACCGATAAATATGATTTTATTGTGCAATATCAATCAATGTTTGTTAAAGAGCTTGGCCGTGATATCATGACAAGCGACGACAGGGACAAATTTAATATTCTTGTTCTTTTACTTAGAACAAAGACACAGATGGTCCGTAACAGGAATAAAAAATCCCAGATCAACACCAAAAAGGTTTATTACTTTTCTATGGAATTCCTTATCGGAAGGCTTCTTGACAATTATCTTATCGATTTTGGTATAAGAGATCTTGTTAAGAGCGGCCTTAGAGATTTGGGGATCGATCTTGAAGATATTCTTGCGGTAGAACCAGACCCGGGCCTTGGTAACGGCGGCCTTGGAAGACTTGCGGCGTGCTATATTGATTCTCTTGCAAGCTGTGGTTTCCTTGGAGACGGCATAGGCATAAGATTTAAATACGGTCTTTTTAAACAGAAGATAGAAAACGGGCACCAGGTGGAAGTAGTTGATAACTGGCTTGATTACAGCTATCCTTGGGAAGTTAAAAAATCTAAAGATGCCGTTAAAGTTAAATTCGGCGGTCATGTAGAAAGACATCTTGAAGGTGATAACCTTGTTAACAGCTGGGTAGGAGCTGAAGAAATATGGGCTGTTCCATACGATGTTCCTATTGTTGGTTATACCGGCGAAACGGTTAACAGGCTTAGGCTTTATTCTGCAGAGCCTGTTGATGAGCGCTTTGATATGAATACTTTTAATGAGGGCAATTATGCGGGGGCAAGTCACTACCGCGCTGAGGTAGAGGCTATTTCTGCCATTCTTTACCCTGATGATTCAAGACCTATCGGAAAGCAGTTAAGACTTAAACAGGAATATTTCTTTGTTGCGGCCGGTCTTGCCAATATCTGCAGTGATTTTAAACGCAGACACAACGGTGAGTGGCTTAAGTTCCCTGAGTATATTGCACTTCACATAAACGATACCCATCCTGCAATGTGCGCTCCGGAGCTTTTACGTATACTTCTTGACGAAGAGAAGCAGGACTGGAATACAGCCTGGTATGTTGTAACACATTCTATCTCATATACTAACCATACGATCTTGCCGGAGTCTATGGAAACATGGCCTATTGATATGTTCCAGAGTACTCTGCCAAGAGTTTATGATATTATCGAGGAGATAGACAGAAGATATCAGGAAAGCTTCCCTAAGGATATCGATAACTGGCAAAATGCATTTAAGAACACAGCCATCCTTTGGGACGGACAGGTTCGTATGGCTAACCTTTCAGTTATTGTAAGCAGCCATGTTAACGGCGTTGCAGCTCTTCATACAGATATTCTTAAAGAAAGGATCTTAAAGGACTTCTATACACTTATGCCTGAAAAGTTTAACAATAAGACTAACGGTATTTCTCACAGAAGATTCCTTTGCGAGGCAAATCCTTCTTACACTAAGATCATCAAAGATACAATAGGTGACGGATTTTATAAAGATGCCTTTGAACTTGAAAAACTTGTTAACTATGAAAGTGACCCTGCATTCCTTGAAAAGGTTGCAAGATCAAAAATGGAAAACAAGCAAAGGCTTGCAAAGTACATTTATGAGACTTCCGGCGTAAAGATAGATCCTGATTCTGTTTTTGATGTTCAGGTAAAAAGGTTTCATGCCTACAAGAGACAGCTTCTTAATGTGCTTAAGGTTATGTACCTGCACAACAAGCTGATAAATGATCCTACATTTACCATGAATCCGACCACATTTATCTTTGCGGGAAAAGCAGCACAAAGCTACGCGTTTGCAAAGGATGTTATAAGCCTTGTCTGTCATGTTGCAGACAGAGTAAATAACGATCCTAAGGTAAAAGACAGGATAAAGGTTGCGTTTATACCAAACTTCTCTGTTTCAAGCGGACAGCTTATATATCCTGCAGCAGATATCTCTGAACAGATTTCTACCGCAGGCTATGAGGCTTCAGGTACCGGTAATATGAAGTTTATGATAAACGGCGCCATTACTCTTGGCACACTTGACGGGGCTACGGTAGAGATCGCAGAAAAGGTTGGCAGTGATAATATTAAGATCTTCGGTCTTAACGCCGACAGGATCGAACAGTATAAGAGAGAGCAGAATTACATAGCGGAAGATGTCTACAACTCAAATGAAGAGCTTAAGGTTGTGGTAGATTCCCTTAAATATTCCCACGGCGGAATATATAACACTCTCTTAAAATATAATGATGAGTACTTTGTATTAAAGGATTTTGAGAGTTATGTAGATGCCTTCCTTGATCTTGACAGATGGCACAGGGATAGCGAAAAGTGGTATAAGGCTTCGGTTCACAATACTGCTATGAGCGGCTTTTTCTCAAGTGACAGGGCGATCAAAGAATACGCTAAAGACATCTGGAAATTATAAAACTATATAGGAGGTTTACGTTCATGAGGAAACAAAAAGAATGTATCGCCATGCTCCTTGCCGGGGGACAAGGTAGCAGACTTGGCGCACTTACCAAAAACATCGCTAAACCTGCGGTATCGTTTTGCGGTAAGTACAGGATCATTGATTTCTCCCTTTCAAACTGCATTAATTCAGGTATAGACACAGTGGGTGTGCTTACCCAGTACAGACCTTTCCAGCTTAATACTTATGTTGGAAACGGTAGCGCCTGGGATTTTAACGACATAGACGGCGGTCTTTACATACTCCCGCCGTATATGACGGAAAGAGAAGGAAGGTGGTATGCGGGTACTGCGGATGCCATCTATCGTAACCTTGAGTTTATCGAACTTTACAACCCGCAGTACGTGCTTATTTTATCAGGCGATCATCTTTACAGAATGGACTATTCAAAGATGCTTGATTCTCACAAGAAAAAGAATGCGGACGTTACGATCTCTGTAATGCCTGTTGACTGGGATGAGGCCAGCAGATTTGGTATCATCACCACTGATGAGAATAAGGATATAGTTAAGTTTACGGAAAAACCAAAGGAGCCTGATTCAAATCTTGCTTCCATGGGCGTTTATATCTTTAATACAAGCGTTCTTAAAAAGGCACTGATCGAAGATGCGGAAGATGAGACTTCAAGCCATGACTTTGGTAAGAACATCATTCCGAAGCTTCTTTCAGAAGGTAAGAGACTTAATGCTTTTGAGTTTAAGGGATACTGGAGAGATATCGGTACCATTGACAGCTATTATAACACAAGTATGGAGCTTTTAAGCCTTAATCCTCCGTTTAACCTTATGGACGATCATTTTCCTATAATGAGTAACTCAAATATCTTCCCTGTTCAGTTTATAGGCGAAGAAGCAAAGGTTGACGACTGTATGACAAATAACGGCTGCAAGATCTTCGGTGAAGTTTCACATTCCATTGTGGGTATCGAAAGTGTCATTGAAAAAGATGCAGTAGTTAAAGATTCTATTTTGCTTCCGGGATGCCGCATAGGAAAAGGCGCGACCGTTATTCATGCCATTATCGGCGAGGAAGCGGTTGTCCCTGAAGGCACAACATTTGGAAGTGAAGATGAAATAGCCGTTCTTGGCAACGATATTACTTTAGAGGAGGGCAACTAAGATGAACAGACTTGCGGGTATAATTACAGCGAATTATTCTACCGATGATATGGGCATCTTAACAGAAGAGCGAGGGATCGCTTCTATGCCTTTCGGGGGAAGATACAGACTTATCGACTTTGCTCTTTCAAATATGGTTAACAGTGAAGTTGATGTTGTAGGACTTATAATGCCATATAAATACAGATCGCTTATCGACCATACCGGCGCCGGCAGCGAGTTTACTCTCGATAGAAAGAGAGGCGGCCTTAATATACTGCCCGGCACTGCATTTGGCATTTCTAACAGAGGAAGCAGATTTACTCTTCGAGACATAAGAAATAACAACATTTTCTTTGAAAGAGCTACGGAAGATTATTTTGTTCTTACAGCTTCTCATTTTATTTTTAATATGGATTTTAATGATATGCTGGATTACCATATTAAGAGCGGTGCAGATATTACTATGGCATATACCGATGAGATCGATATCTGTCATCAGGCTAACAGCATCCAGATCGAAAACGGTGTTGTTAAAAAGATAAACAAAGGATCCTGGCCGGGCCAGTCCACTTTTATCGACACATTTATCATAAGCCGTGATCTTTTAATGAAGATAATCGAGTGCAACGAGGCTGTTGATTACATGGATTTCTTTGATCTTTTGGGTCAGGAGATCGACAGATACAATGTAAGAGCCTATGAATTTAACGGCTATGTAAGAAGCATCGCATCAATTAACGATTATTACAAAGTTAATATGGATCTTCTTAAAGAAGATGTTTACGATTCCCTCTTCATAGATGAAAGACCAATTAGGACCAAGGTTCAGGACTGCGTTCCTTCAAGGTTTTTACCTGGTTCTTCCATAGTTCATTCCCTTGTTTCATCAGGCTGTAATGTGGAAGGAACTGTAGACGGCTCTGTTATCTTCAGAGGATGTACTATTGAAAAGGGTGCTACCGTTAAAAACAGCATTATTATGCAAAGCTGCGTAATTAAGAGCGGCGCTTATATTGAACACGCGATCATTGACAGAAATAACGTGGTTGGCAGCAATATGACCATTAAAGGCACAAAAGACAACTTATTTATTATGGAAAAAAGCGGTAAAAAGAGATGAGTGAAGAAAAAATAGGCGTTTTATTTGCCACATTTGAATGTGTTCCATTTTTAAAAACAGGAGGACTCGGCGATGTAGCCGGGTCACTCCCGTCTTATTTGAATAAAAACGGCTGCGACACAAGAGTTATCCTTCCAAAGCTATCATATATAAGCAAAGAATACAGAAATAAGATGAAATTTATCTGCGATTATTATGTTAATCTTGGGTGGAGAAATGTTTACTGCGGTCTTTTCACCTTAAAATACAAGGGAGTAATATATTATTTCCTTGATAATGAGTATTATTTTAAGAGGGATAACATTTACGGTTATTTTGACGACGGCGAGAGAATGGCTTATTTTTCAAAAGCTGTTGTTGAGACTATAATGCATATCCCTGACTTTAAGGTAGATATACTTCACTGCAATGACTGGCATACGGCTCTTGCACCTGTATTTTTAAGGGAGTTTTATATGCTTTCTGATGTGTATAAAAACATTAAGACTGTTTATACGGTCCATAACCTTAAATTCCAGGGCCAGATGTCAGATTATATGCTTGGAGACGTACTTGGACTTTATGGCAATGAGGCTGCCATGAATCAGCTAAGGTGTGATGACAGGTCCATTAATTTTATGAAGGGTGCCCTTTGTTATTCCGATGCCCTTTCAACTGTAAGCAATACTTATGCTGAAGAGATCCAGACAGCTTTCTTTGGAGAACATCTTGAGGATGTATTTAGAAGAAGACGTGATATTCTTTACGGCATCCTTAACGGTATAGATGTTAAAGAATATAACCCAGGAAAAGATACGCTTATCCCTGCAAATTATACCATGACAAAGATGGAAGGGAAGTGTGAGTGCAAAAAGGCCCTTCAAAAGGAGCTTGGCCTTCAGGTTAAAGCAGATATTCCTGTTTTTATCATGATCGGCAGACTTACAGAGCAAAAAGGTATGGATCTGCTTGATTGTATCATGGATGAGCTTATGGATCTTCCTTTGCAGCTTGTGGTCCTTGGCACCGGAGATAAAAAGTATGAAGACATGCTGCTTTATTATCAGGAAAAGTACAAAGGCAAGCTTTCTGCAAATATAAGATTTGACAATGCACTTAGTCACAGAATGTATGCGGGCGCTGACGCTCTTTTGATGCCTTCGTTATTTGAGCCTTGCGGACTTTCTCAGATAATTGCAATGCGTTACGGAACTCTTCCTGTGGTCCGTGAAACAGGCGGTCTTAAGGACTCTGTAAAAAGCTATAATAAGTACGATGGCAGCGGAACAGGCTTTTCATTTGCAAATTACAACGCCCATGAACTTCTTTTCCTTATAAAAGATGTTCTCGGAGTTTATTACGACAATAAAAAAGCCTGGAATAAGCTTATTCATCAGGCCATGAAAGAAGATTTTTCATGGACGAAATCAGCTGTAAATTATGTAAATATGTATAAAGATCTACTTGGAGAATAATAATGAATATTTATCACAATACGAGAGAACTGAAATTCAGAGAGCCTTTTGGGGCTGTATTTAAAGGAACAGATGTTGTATTAAAGCTTTTTGCTGATGATGAGGGCATAAGTAAAGTGAGCCTTATCATAAATACCAAGACAAAAATAAATGAAGAGCATGTTATGAAAAAAGAAGAGGACTGTCTCTATTCTTATGTTTTAGTCCCGGATAGCGCTGAGCTTTATTCATACTATTTTGTGATTTCGTATTGTGACGGAAAAACCGTTTATTACGGACCCAAGAAGGGAAGAGTAAATGGCGGTGGTATGACTTTTAGCGAGCCTGTTAAAACCGGTTTTCAGCTTACTGTCACAAAGCCGTCTTATTCCCCTTGCTGGTATAAGAATGGCATTGTTTATCAGATCTTCCCTGACAGATTTGCAAGGGGCGATGATTACCTTGAAAATGCAAAAGAAGATTTTAGCCATCATCTAAACGGGCCTAAAAGAGCCCTTACAGATGACTGGCTTAAAAAGCCTGTTTACGAGAAGGATTCTCTTGGAAGGATCACTAAATGGGAGTTTTACGGCGGAACTCTTAAAGGTATAATAGATAAACTTGATTATATCAAAGACCTTGGAGCGACCATAATATATCTTAATCCTATTTTTGATGCGGCAAGTAATCACAGATATGATACCGCAGATTATATGAAGATCAGTCCGCTTCTTGGAAATGAAAAAGATTTTAAGGATCTTTGCGATGCGGCAAAAAAGAAGGGGATAAACATAATCCTTGACGGTGTATTTAACCATACAGGCTGTGATTCCATATATTTTAACAAGTATAACAATTACGATACAATAGGTGCTTATAATAGTGAAAAATCCCCTTACAGAGACTGGTATACCTTTAATGACAGCAAGGACGGATACGAAAGCTGGTGGGGAGTGGGAGATCTTCCTGCAGTTAATGAAAAAAATGAATCTTATAGGAAATATATATATGAAGATCCTGACAGCGTAGTCAGGCATTATATAAAAGAAGGCGCAAAGGGCTGGAGACTTGACGTTGCAGACGAGCTTCCCGACAGTTTTATAGCAGGTATAAAAAAGGCAATGAAGGAAACAGATCCGGACTGCGTTCTTCTTGGAGAAGTATGGGAAGACGCATCAAATAAAGTGGCTTACGATGATCTAAGAGAGTATTTCCTTGGAGATGAACTTGACTGCGTAATGAATTACCCTCTGCGCGATAATATGATCGCATTTTTAAACGGTGAGATAGATGCAAATGAGCTTGCCGAAAGGTTTATGAGCCTTTATGAGAACTACCCAAAGGATGCATTTTATTCAAACTTTAACCTCCTTGGAAGTCACGACAGTAAAAGATTATATACATCTCTTGGCGGAAATGTGGCTCATATTAAGAGCGCAGTAACAATGCAGATGTGTTTTCCGGGAGTTCCTGTGATCTATTACGGCGATGAAATAGGCTATGAAGGCGGAAAAGATCCTGAAAACAGAGCAGCCTTTGATATGAGCTTGTCCAAAAATCAAATTATGGACATATACAAAGAGGCCATAGCTTTAAGAAGAGAAGATGAGATATTCCTTAAAGGCGATTTTAAGCCATTTGCTTTAAATCATAATGTGTTTTGCGTTACAAGACAGTACGGAGCAAGAAAAGTAAGAGTTATCATTAACAGAAGCGGTGATGAAGACTATGACTTTTATCTTGACGGAAAAAACTGTCATGTAAATAGGTATGAAACCCTTGTATTAGGGGATGTATTGTAATAATAATGTAAAAGATATATAATAAATTCAAATAAGATGATCATGAAATTGTCCATTTTTTAACTTATGGACAAAAAAGGAGAGGAATATGGACAAAAGAAGGGATAAGATCAATTATTACCTTGATATAGCGGAGGTTGTGGCAAAAAGAGCAACCTGTCTTAGAAAAAAATACGGATCGGTAATCGTTAAAAACGATGAAGTTATTTCCACCGGATATAACGGAGCCCCAAGAGGCAGAAAAAACTGCAGCGACATCGGAACCTGCCTTCGCGAAAAACTCGGTATTCCAAGAGGCGAACGTTATGAGCTTTGCAGAGCCGTACATTCTGAGGCAAATGCAATAATAAGTGCATCAAGAGAACAACTTATAGGCTCATCGGTTTATATGGTTTGTCTTGACGGAGAATCAGATAAACTTGTTGCCGGAACCTGCAGCTGTTCAATGTGCAAAAGACTTCTTATAAATGCCGGCATAGAAAAACTATATGTAAGGGACAATGAAAACGACTATAGAGTTATTAATATAAGTGACTGGGTAGAGAATGACGAATCGCTAGATGGTACGCTGGGGTATTAATTCATTTATTCGCAAAACACATGTTTAACGAATAAATATGTCTGTTTTTTGGAGTAAGGAGCAAATATAATGGTTAATTGGGCGGGTGATTTTATTGCGGTTTCCACATATGTTGAGTTTGAGTGTCTATGCATTATTATATTGACGCTTCTTTTGTATGTGATAAACAAAATCAAAAATAAAAACGAAAGGCTGAGTCTTGTCTTTGTTAGACTCCTTTTTGCCGTATCTACGCTCATTATCCTTACTGATATGATCTGGGCCATCAGCGAATATAACAGTTTTAATATCAGATGGTTCTTATATTTTGATAACTGCGCTTATTTTGTTTTTGATATTATTGCCGCATTTCTCTATTTTTGTTATGGAGAGATCAATCGGCCTTCATTTAAGAAATTCAACAAGGTAAAGTTTTTTGGCGCCGCTTTACCTGTTATTTGTATGCTTATTCTTATAATAGCTTCAATTAAAGGCGGTTATATCTTTTATATTGATGAAAATAACATTTATCACCGTGGAAATTGTTACTATATTTATATATCTGTTAAGTTTGCATATTATGTTATTATGATCGTAAGGGCCTTTATTTCTGCCATAAAGACAAAAATAAAGGCTGAAAGGATCATTTTTATTTCTTTGATCTTTGCGGGATTGATCTACGTTACTTCATTTTCTCTTCGTTTGATCTATTATATAGGATTTGACTGCGAGGGACTTGCCATCGGCCTTGCGGTTATTTACATATTTGTCATCAGGGATTATGAAAATAAACGTTACAATCTGAATCTTGGTATCGCAACTATTGTTGAAGAATTTATGGCTGATTATCATCTGGTATTTTTTGTTAATACAGTCAGCGAAAAAATGACCTTTTTTAAAGGCGGCGATTACATTACGGGCGATCTTTTGAATGCTTCAAAAGAAGGCTACTCTTCTTTTATGGCACGCTATATTGAAGGTTATGTTGAACCGCTTGAAAGACAAAGATTTACTGAAAGAACTTCTCTTTCATATATATTAAAAGAACTTAACAGTGAGACAAGCGTTTATTACAATACCTTTTTGACAAAATTTGTCACAAATGAGGAAAGATATTACAGATTCAAAGCGATAAGATATTCTAAAGATCCAAAAGGTCAGACAATTATTATCGGTGGGCGAAACGTTGATAAAGAGATCAGAAATGAACTACAGATAAAGAAACAGCTTGAAGAAGCAAGAGACCGCGCTGAAAAGGCAAGTATAGCTAAAAGCGAGTTTCTTTCAATGATGTCACATGACATCAGAACTCCGCTTAACGGAGTTGTCGGTATGACTGATATCGCTTACCGTAACCTTGATAATAAAGAAAAACTGACAGATTGCCTTGATAAGATAAAGAATGCTTCTCATCATCTTTTGTCCCTTATAAATGATGTACTTGATATGACAAAGATAGAGAGCGGAAAAACAGAGTATGTACACGATCCTTTTGATGTGGAACTGCTTATAGATAATTGCGTTTCAATTGCTATAGGCCAGGTTGCCGAAAGAGATCTTGAGATAGTTAAAAATATAGAAAATGTTACACATCCTCATTTGTTTGGCGATGAGCTGCATCTTCGTCAGATATTCCTTAATATTATCGGAAATGCCATCAAATTTACCGGTGATGGCGGAAAAATATATGTTAGAGTCAAAGAAATACGAAATGACGCTGAAACAGCTACTATTAAATTTGAGATCGAAGATACCGGAATCGGTATGAGCGAGGAATTTATAGACCATATATTTGAGGCATTTACCCAGGAGGAAAACGGCTCAAGGTCGAGTTACAAGGGTACAGGCCTTGGAATGGCCATAACCAAGAGACTTGTAGAGATAATGGGCGGAAATATAGAAGTCTTCAGCAAAAAAGATGTAGGCAGCAAATTTGATATTACTATCCCATTTGATATTAATTATGATTATAAAGAGGGCGAAAAGTCTACTGAAATAATGAAAAGCATTGAGGGAGCACATATTCTGCTTGCTGAAGATAACGAGCTTAACGCAGAGATTGCTTGCGAACTTTTATCTTATGAAGGCGCAATCATCGATCTTGCAAGAAATGGCCTTGAAGCTTATGAAATGTATGTGGCTTCTGAAAGCAGGCGATATGACGCGATACTTATGGATATAAGGATGCCTGAGATGGACGGTATAGAAGCTACTAAGCTTATAAGAGGCTCAGGAAAAGATGACTCTCTTACTGTCCCGATAATCGCCATGACAGCAAATGCCTTTGAAGAAGACATAAAAAAAAGCAAAGAGGCAGGTATGAATGCTCATCTTACAAAGCCTGTTGACGTAAAGAACCTAGTAAGAGTACTTTCAAGAAATATCTGGATCTAAAAACAAAACGCTTCAAACCACAAAGGTTTGAAGCGTTTATATTTAAATTACTTTTGATCGTTTATTATTCTTGCAAGTTCTAAAAGTTCAGGTCTTGAAAGAGACTGATTTGCAAGGTATTCGGTAAAGAAGTTGTTTAAAGAACCGTTAAATAACTGGTTTAAAAGAGCTTTTGTCTCAGTGTTTTGAACTGTACGCTTTGAAATGGCAGCTTTACAGACAAAACCCGGATCTTCTCTTTTTATAGCCCCTTTATCTATCAGACGCTTAATAACGGTGTAAGTTGTATTTTTCTCCCAACCGATATATTCCTTAATGATCTTGGCAATATCTTTGGCGGCAAGAGCCTTGTTTGACCAAAGTAACTCCATAACATTAAGTTCTCCCTCGTGCAATCTGATCTCACCCATAAATTACAACTGCCTTCCTGAAATATTTTACAGACAAAAGATCAAACGCAGTGTTTTCTATACTCTACTCCTGTATCATGAATCTATTTATCTGTCGGTATATTATAGTCTACAACAATAGAAATTATTTGTCAACTATATATTTTTAACAAAATTTAACGATGTTTTTTGGTTAAAAAGTCGAACCGTTCTTTCTTAAAATATTAAGAAAATAATCCGGGATCGGAGCAGAAAACTCCATGTATTCTCCTGTTGTAGGATGAATAAATCCGAGAGTTTCTGCATGAAGGCACTGCCCTTCTGTCTTGTAAGCGCACTTTTCAGGGCCATATACAAAGTCTCCAAGAAGCGGATGTGATATGCTTGCCATGTGCACTCTTATCTGATGGGTACGGCCGGTCTCAAGTTTACAGGTTATATGTGACAGATTATCTTTAAGTGATTCTACAACAGTATAATGCGTAACCGCATTCTTTCCATGAACTTTATTTATAGCCATTTTTTGCCTGTCTTTGGGGTTTCTGCCTATAGGGGCATCAATTGTACCTGAAAGGTCTTTAAAATGATTTATGGCTATGGCTCTGTACATTCTGTTTATTGAATGATCTTTAAGCTGCGCTGCGATATGGTTATGGGCAGCATCGTTTTTACAGGCAATTATAACACCCGTAGTGTCTTTATCTATCCTGTGCACTATACCCGGCCGAAGCTCACCGTTTATGCCGCTTAAAGAATCTTTACAGATATACATAAGGGCATTTACTATTGTTCCGCTCATATGCCCGGGAGCAGGATGAACTACCATGTTTTTAGGCTTGTTTATAAGGATGACATCATTATCTTCGTAAAGAATATCAAGAGGAATATCTTCAGGCTCTATATCGATAGCCTTTACCTCAGGAAAGTCTATAGAAATCTGTTCATCGCCTTTTATTTTATAATTTGACTTTGCGTAAGAACCGTTTATCAATACTCTTCCATCTTCTATGAGTTTTTGATAAAAATTTCTTGAATGGGTTTCTCCGCTTTCAAAAATAAATTCGGCGAGATATTTATCTATTCTCTCGCCGATCGCTTCTTTTGATATGATCCATTCTTCCATTAACTAGAAGCCCTTTCTTTTTAAGAAACCAAAATCACTGTCTTTGTAATAAAAAATAACCAGCACAAATAAAGCAATTGCGGAAAGCGTAACATAAATATCCGCAACGTTAAAGATCGGAAATTCTATCAGATGAAAATATAAAAAGTCAACGACAGATGATCTACCGGTTGTTATAAAAGAATATACTCTGTCTATAAAGTTTCCTATGGCCCCTGAGATCAAAAATAACAGGGTTATACGCATGGGTATATATCTTTTATCGTTAAAAGGGATCTTAAGCAAAATAAAGACTATAGCGCCTACAATAAGCACTGTGATAACTGCAAAAAAGTAAAACTGTCCTTGTAAAATACCAAAGGCAGCACCGCTGTTGCCACCTTCAAGTAAATATAGCTTAAATACTCCTTTGATTATTTCAATTCCTGAATTACCGCTAAGGTTTTTTACCGCAAAAAACTTTGTTATCTGATCGATAAAGATCAACAAGATAACAGTCAATATATGAAAAGGAATCTTTTTCTTCATAAGGTCTACTTTTCTTCCTCGTCTTCCTCTTCTATTTCAGGATCTTCATCTTCTTCATCAAAAACAGTGTCATCAATAACCGGAAGTTCTTCCTCATCTTCATCATCTGTTTCGTCAGGCTCGTAATCTTCATCTTCTAAAGATACTGCAGCCTTTGATTCTTTAACAGGCTTTGCATCATCTGGCGTAGAAAGAAAGGTGTCAAGATTTGCAACTTTAATCTGAAAAGAATCGCTTTCAATAAGTTCAAGCTGAGCGGCAGCAAGTTTTTTAAATTCAGCCTTATAAAGGTCATATTGCTGAAGAAGGTTAACTGTCTTAGTATGAAGAAGTTCAAGGTCTCTGTGGGCATCGGCAACGATAAGTTCAGCTTTTGCCCTGGCCTCTTTTTCTATGGCAAGTGCCTGTTTTCCTGCAGCCTCTTTGGTATCGTCTGCAGTACGCTGGGCAAGTACAAGTGCTTTTTGCAATGTCTTTTCGATGGACTTGTAGTACTGGATACCTTCGCTTAAGGTGTTGATCTTATCTGTAAGTTCAACATTTTCCTTGTAAAGTCTTTCATAATCGTCATATATTTCTTTGAGGAAAACATCCACATCTTTCTTTTCATAACCGATACCGGTTTTTAAAACTTTTCTTTCGATCTCTATAGGTGTAAGCATATTTTCCTCCGATTAAAAGTCTTTATTTATCGTTGGTACTTCAAAGCTGTCGTCAGCTATAAAGCCAAGATAATCTCCTGATATATCGATGGTATCAGGCGAAAAGATAAAAATAAATTTTGAGATCTGGTGGAGCTTGCCGTTAATTGCATAAACCGCACCGCTGATAAAATCCATGATACGCTGCGCATCCATAGGATCAAAGCCCTCAAGATTAACAACTACGGCTCTTCCTGTAAGAAGCATATCACAGATATCCTGAGAATCTTCAAAGGAAGAAGGCTTCATGATACAAACCTCAAGACCCTTTGGCGTGGTACGTATAGGCACGATCTTGTTGCTGGTGGTGCGTTCGGTTTTAGCCGCCTTAGGAACTTCTTTACGTACAGGGGCAGAAAAGCTTTCAGAAACTGTATTTTTAACAGGTCTTTCTGCTTTTTCTTCAGCCTGTTCTTCAGCTGCTTCTTTTTTACGATTTTTTCTGACAGAAGTAACCTCTTCTTCGTCTTCATTTAAAAAATCATCAAAATCGTCATCTCCGTCAATCTTAAGATATCCGAGAAAATTTTTTATAAGATTTGCCATTGTTTATCTCCAATCAATACTTACAAAATAGCTTTATTACATCATTTTTATTATCCGATTTTTTGTACTATAAGTCAACAATAATATTTAATAAATGATGGCATTATCAGTGGCTTTACTTGCATCTGAGATAATGTGATCATATTCTGAAAGGCCATATTCTGTATCGGCTTTTACTATACAAAATTCCTCGTTTTCAGAAAGGATTTCTATTCTTCTGAAAAAAGCATAGCCTTTATTTGCATTATATACACCTTCAAGAGTTGCACTGTCGGAAAGAATATAATAATCTTTGTCAGCAGAGATACGGTCTCCTGCCTTAAGTTTTCCGTTTGCGGAGATGTATGCGTAATCTTCGTCTCTGTAATAGATATCAACTGTTATTTCGTCAAAAGTCTTTTCTCCGTTTTCAAGGAAGACATCTTTTGAAAGATAATTTACCGGCTTTGTTATATCATTTTTAAAATACTTTAAAGGCACTTTAAAAAATGTCTTTGTGGTTATGGCGCTTTTTGGTATCTTAAGCCCTGTCATGCCTTTAAGATCAAGCTTAATGTCTATAAAACGCTTATCAAGATACCTTATCATATATCTCCCCAGAGAAAGAGCCGCATAACAGCCGTCAGCCTTTCTGTAAACGTTTATGGCTGCGGTAGCCATAAGATTATCCGGGCAGAATGTAATATTTATATATTCGTTTTCAAGAAGCGCGATATACTCTTCATCGCTTATAGGTATTATGATGCTCCAGTTTTCAGAAGGAATAAGCTTATAAGCAGGAGTCTGTGATTCAATAAGCTCCTTTGAAAGGGTGGAATCTTCTTTATAATCTTTAGCCTCATTAAAAAGCTCATAATTGACATCATCAATGGTGATATCTGAATAAGAATCTGTATTGTAGGAAACGATACCGCTTTCTTTACTCTTATATATATGAAATGTGGAAGAATTACCGTAGCTTCTCGCCACATCTCCGATATCTGACAGCATTGATGATGAGGACATAAGTCCGGCTTCACTTTTAAGTGCATTTTTTAATGAGTACGTGGCCTTAAAATCAGTACTGTTTGTTTTGTTGTAGTTTGTAAGCAGATTTTTGATGTGCTCTACTGAGTCTTTTCCTGCAGTTTTATCTGAAGAAACTTCTGTAAGCTTTGAATGGACCGAGCCTGTTTCATCAACCGACATTACGGCACAATCTTTTGATGCTCTTCCGCCCTCTTCAATAAAAAAATTCGGGTAACCTGAATGCGCGGAGGTAACCACATGTTCATCACGTATGATAATGCCGGTTATACTGCCTTCACTTGACATTGAACCACTTTTTACTTCAAAAAGCGACAATCTGTTTCTGGATATATAAACATAAACATTAATGCCGATATAAAAAAGAATGATAAAGAATATAATAAGCCCAAAATGATTAAAGATCGGGTTTCTTTTCATGCGATAAACATTGCTATTTTTCTTTTGCAAAACGATCTTCCTTTCGCAATAACTTTCTACCCTACCATTATAGAGTTAGTGATAAAGAATGTCAAAGAAAAACGGACACTTAAAGGAATTTTAAGCGTCCGTTATAAATGTCTATCTTATTTTATAATGCAACGAGTACATTATCTTTAAATTCAGCAGGGAGGTTAGCACTCTTCATAGAGATGCTGATAACAAAGTCCACATTAAAGTTCTTTGATATAGCAATAAGCTTATTAAGAACAGGTGTTATTTCATTTTCTTCCAGATACGCAATTTTAAGGAAACTATCGAGGAATATGGCTTGAATATCGGAATCCTGTGATAATATACCACATATAAATCCAAGGAATTCACCGGTATTTTCTACCATGTAGTCTTTGATATTAACAAGACGGATAGAATTATTTAGTTCATACATGTGCTTGTTACTTTTGTCGATGTAAACGATCTTGCCGGTGTAGTCTTTAAGAACTCCGTTTGCCTTCTCCAACAATACTTTTGTCTTACCTTTACCCTTTTCGCCCACAATTATGTTAACCATAGCAAGCTCCTCCTTGATTTAATTGATAATTATATTATACTAACTTCTGTCAGAAAAAACAACATAAACATAAATAATTATTGTATAAAATTCTCTTGATTTGCCATCATTTTAAATACAATTTCAAAGTCAGTATAGAGGATGTTTGAATCTTCAGCTTTTGTGATTCCCACTATGTATGGAACGCCGTTTATATCCTTCGCGCTTACTATCATACAAGATCCGGCCTCGTTTGTAGTACCTGTCTTGCCTCCAAGAACAGTGAAGAATTCAAGAGGCTTAGCAGAGCCTGTAATATATTTGTTAGTAGAAAGGATATCTTTTTTAATACCGCTTCCGTTTTTATCCATATATTCGATGGTGTAACTGCCGTTACCGGCAATTTCAATATATCTGCTATCTTTAAGTATTTCGTTAAATATAAGATATATGTCATAAAGCGTAGTGTAATGATCATCGGCATGAAGACCGTGGCTGTTTGAAAAATGTGAATGTGTGGCCCCGAGTGCTTTTGCTGTGGCATTCATTTCATCGCAAAAGGCCTCTTCACTTCCTGAATGAATAATAGCCAGGGTTTTGGCTGCATCATTTGCAGATGTTATCAGTGCTGCTTTAAGAAGCATATCAACGGTGATCTGGTCTCCTTCTGAAAGACCAAGCTTTTTTGCATAAGAATCAGGAAGCTTTGTACCTTCTTCAGGTACGGAAACAGTCTTGCTAAGATCCATATCTCTAAGAATGATATATCCTGTAAGGATCTTTGTAAGTGAAGCCGGGTAAATCTTATCATATACGCCCTGCTGGTATAAAAGCTCGTTATCACTTAGCTTAAGAGCAAGGATGTGCTCATCTTTTCCAAGTTCTGAATCAACAGGAGGGATTATAGAACCTTTATCATCTTTTTCTATTACGCAGAGCTCGTCACCAAGAAAGGAAACGCTGCTATTAATATCAGAATCGGCCTTTAAAATGCTTATGCTTTCAGCTGCGGAAAAAGCTCTGTACTGCGGAGCTGATGCTTTTTTTTCGCAACCTGCGGATACGCAAAAAACTGCAGATATAAAAATAACTGCAGTCTGTTTAAATAATCTTTCCTTTATTTTACTATTTCTCTCCAATCAAGATCACCCCTGTCTAATGCTTTTATAAGAAGCTCGGCGGTTGCAAGGTTGGTTGCAAGCGGAATGTTATGCATATCACAAAGACGCATAACATTATCAACTACGGGTTCGTGAGACTTTGCAGAAAGTGGATCGCGAAGGAAAATAACAAGGTCGATCTCGTTATTTTCTATCTGAGAACCAAGCTGCTGCTCTCCCCCAAGGTGGCCTGCAAGGAATTTGTGTACGTTAAGGTTTGTAACTTCTTCAACAAGGCGCCCTGTAGTACCTGTAGCGTATATTTCATTTTTGCTTAATATTCCTCTGTAAGCTATGCAGAAATTCTGCATAAGTTTCTTTTTTGCATCATGTGCAATAAGTCCGATATTCATTATCAATCACCTTCAATATATTTAATCAAGATCAAAACTTATATCGGCATATTCCGATACGTGTGTAGGTCTTGTGTTTGATCTGTAAAGTCCGACATTTAATATAAGTCCAATGGATATCATGCTTCCAAGTAAACTTGAAAGGCCAAAGCTAAGGAAAGGAAGCGGAAGCCCTGTGTTTGGTAAAATAGCGGTGGCAACTCCTATATTTGCAAAACTTTGGAACATGATCATCCCGGATACACCCATAGCTATCATACGTCCTTCATGGTCCGCAGATCTATTTGCTATCATTATACATCTGATAATGATAAGTGCAAATAAAGCTATAACAAGAAGAGATCCGAAAAATCCCAGCTCTTCTCCAAGTACTGAAAAAATAAAATCGCTTTCGTTTACGTATACATAGTTGTATTTTCTGGCGGCACTTTCTGCGCCTTCTGTAAAAAACTTCCCGTAAAGTCCCCCTGAGGAAATTGCTATTATTGATTTATTTTGCTGGTACTGACCTGAGTTTGCATAGGTCTCAGGATTTAAAAAGCTTAAGATACGTTCCTGCTGGTATGATGTAAGCAGTTTTTGGAAAGGCTGCTGAACATACCAGAAAAGCGAAACAGCAACGGGCACGCCTACTGCAACAACAGGTATAATGATCTTAAAACTTAAGCCCGCAGAAAAGATCATAATAACAAATATAAAAAGCATAACCATACTTGAGGAAAGATCCGTCTGTATGAGTATAAGGAATGTAGGTATGGCCGTAATAATGCATGCAAGCACAAAAACATAGAATTTGTCCATCTTGTTCTGGAACTTGTTTAAAAAGGCGGCCATGGTCAAAATAAGAATTATCTTAACCAGCTCAGAGGGCTGAACCTCCGTAAAACCTACATTAAGCCATCTGTAAGCACCCGTGGTGTGGTCAACTCCGAATCTGGTAAACCTTACCATAAAAAGGACCGCCACTCCCACGAGATAATACAGTATGACGAATTTACAAATAAAATGATAGTCAACAATGGATAGAAATACTATTATCAAAAGACCTAAAAAAATACCCATAATCTGATGTTTAAACATGCTCTGCCCATCGGAATTATAAATGCAGAAAGCACCCAAAGCGCTTAGGATAAGGACTGAAGCAAGCAATATAACATCATATTTTTTAAAGTCGTATAATTTGAAGCTGAACATATTTCTACCTAAAAGTTAATTCTTATTCTTTACTTCCTTAATAGGAATATTGGCAAAAAGTGCCGGAACGGTTCCGTTGTTTCCATCGGACTCCGTTTGAGTGATCTTGATATCAAGACCCTCAAGGTCAATCTCTACATATTTGGAGATTACCTGAATGATATCATTCTTGATCTTCTCCATGATCTCCGGTGAGCAGTTTGCTCTGTCTGAAACGAGAACAAGTTTTAAACGATCCTTTGCTATATTACCGGAGGATTTTTTTCTAAAAAGATCTGCTAAACTCATAGTTTGTTCCCCCTATTTTTTCTTGAATAGACCACCGAGCTTTTTAAAGAAACCGTTTCCTGCTTCAAGATCAAGCAAAGGAACTTCTTCTCCAAGGATCCTTTTACAGATATTCATATAAGCCTTTCCTGCAAGACAGTCGCTTCCCACTAAAGGCTCGCCCTGGTTGGTGGCTACTACGATGCTTTCATCATCAGGAACAACACCGATAAGGTCAACAGCAAGGATCTCAACAACATCATCACTGCTCATCATATCGCCGCGTTTAACCATATCCATACGTAATCTGTTTACGATGATATGGGTCTGCTTCATCTCATTAGCTTCAAGAAGACCAATGATACGGTCTGCATCACGAATGGCAGAAACTTCAGGAGTTGTAACTACAAGCGCTCTGTCAGCACCTGCGATTGCGTTCTTAAAGCCCTGCTCAATACCTGCCGGGCAATCAAGAAGGATATAATCAAATTCTTCTTTAAGCTGCTCTGCAAGCATCTTCATCTGATCCGGTGTAACGGCATCTTTGTCTCTTGTCTGTGCACTCGGAAGAAGATAAAGATTTGGATAACGTTTATCTTTAATAAGAGCCTGTTTGATACGACAGTTTCCTTCGATAACATCTACAAGGTTGTATACGATCCTGTTTTCAAGACCCATAACAACATCAAGATTACGAAGTCCTATATCGGTATCGATAAGGACAACTTTTTTGCCAAGCATGGCAAGGCCGGTTCCGACATTGGCAGTCGTGGTTGTTTTACCTACGCCACCTTTTCCGGAAGTAACTACGATTACTTCTCCCATCTAAAGATTCCTCCAATTAAAATATTTAAAAATCATATAGTACTATAATACTATAAAACTTACATGAATTAAACAAAAATATTAATCAATTTTTATGTTGGCAAGAACATTTTTGTTGTAGCTGTCGATATAGATGCCGCCGTCCTGCGCATAGGCTATGGCAGTTTTAAGACCCTCATCACCGTCGTCTCCGGCTCTGCCTACATAATCAGCTATACGAAGCTGCATCGGCTTCATATCAAGAGCAAAAATAAATGCGTTTTCATTTCCGGACTGACCTGCCACCGCAGTTCCTTTAAGAGATCCAAGAACTACGATACTGCCTTTTGATACAATATTTGCACCCGGGTTTATATCGCCCATTACTATAACACCCGTTTCAAATTCGGCAACCTGCCCACTTCTTAATGAGCCCTTATAAAAGATGGCATTTTTGATATCAAGTGAAGAAACTTTATCTTCTATAGCCTTCTTAAAGGACTTTTCTCTTTCTTCGTCTTTATCAAGGACACACATGATCTTTAGATCTGAGCTTTCTGAAATAGCCGATATTATCATGCTCTCTTCTTCTATGCTAAGGTCTCTTCCTTCAAATCCAAGGGCCATTTCAGCACTGCCAAGGAATTTTCGTGATTCGGAAAATTTGGCTTTAACAGCGGTTATAAGCTCATTAAAGGGTATTTCACCGTCAAGAACAACTAATATTCCAAAATTATTCGCTTTGATAACTACAGGCTGTGTCATATTAATGATTCCTTTCGTTTTTAGTTTGTTACTCTGGTCTGATATGAAGCATCGCTTGTATCAACATCACTATCTATTATATCATCTAAATTACGTTTTCCATAGTAAAATTCGTAAAAATCCGATCCTACTTTTGCTGCATTTGTAGATGTATATGCATAAGGTAATACAACAGTGACCGCAAGCTCCGGGTTATCTATCGGCGCATATGAAGTAAACAGCGCGTGGTTACCTCTTGTTTTTACGATCTGAGCGGTACCGGTCTTTCCTGCTACTGTTACGTTAAGGTCTGAAAACAGGCTCTTATAGGAGCTGTCAGGACCGTTTATAACAAGATCCATACCATCTTTTATGACCTTCATGGTTGAATCGCTGATATCAACAACAGGAGCCTCTTTTGTCTTAGCGGTAGATACTGTGTTGGCAACAGGAACGCCGTTAACATCTTCTATATGATCGACAAGGGTCAGATAATTACATGTTCCGCCGTTTGCAATAGAAAGAGTGTATCTGTTGATCTGTGTAGGTGTAAATGACCAGGAGCCCTGACCTATGGCAGATCTGATGGAGTCTATATCCGAAATGTCAGGAGTATATTCGTAGGTTTCAACTCCTGAAGTCTCGTCTTCTTTAAGACCGAACTTTGCAGCATATTTTGCAAGCTTTTCGAGACCGTTTACAGATGAGTACGAACCTACACCCTTACAGGAAAGTCTGTAGCCAACTTCATAAAAGAACACGTTACATGACATCTCGATAGCCTGTCTTACGTTAATGTGTCCGTGTGAAGAATTGCTCCAGCAGGTTGCCTGCGTTGTATCTGGAAGGGTGTATACAACGGTATCAAGTATGGTCTCGCTTGGACTTATTACACCTTCTTCAAGGCCTGCCGCAGAAGAAATCATCTTAAACGTAGAACCGGGAGCTGTCTTTTGCTGTGTAGGTCTGTTTATAAGAGGAAGGGATTTATCTGATGTGAGCTTTGCATAATATTCCGCATCCACTTTATTTGCTAGCTTGTTATTGTCATAGCTTGGATAAGTAACAAGAGCTTTTACTTTACCGGTATCAGGGTCTGTTACTACCATAGACCCGCTGCAAGGGTCAAGAGCAAGCATGGCAGGTGTTAACTCAAGGCTTTTTATCTTGCTTATAATAAAGTTATATGGGCTTATCACGCCCCCTGCTATCTTGTTATAATCTTCCTCATTCTTTTTAAGTACCTTCTGGTCAAAAAGAAGTATACAAAGATCGCGGCCGGATAAAGAATAATTATATACAAGTGTTTTGTATATCATCTTTTCGTAGGTCTGATCTTCTCTGAATTCCGTCATGGCCTTGTCTATGAGGATATTATATATCTCTTCTGTACTGTAATATGAATCTCCGATGCCGATCTTTGAAAGATTCAGCCAGTTACTTGATATTACGTACTCAAGGAATTCCGAAAGGGATATGCTGTCAGCAGCATATTTCTTATAGTTTTCATCTGATCTGTCTAAAGCGGATCTGTTTATATATCCTTTATCAAGAAGAAAACTGTAAAAATAATAGATATAATCCTGTATCTCAGAAGTTGTCTTTGGAGTGGTAACTTTGCTTCCAAAGCTTAAAACTTCTGAAAGCTTTCCGGCAACAGATGCCTCTTTGTCTTTATACAGCTTTAATACGGCTTTTTCGGTATCTGTAGCTTTTTTTGCGTTAAAATGAGATATATCTATTATATTGTTATCGATAAGGGCATAATATACATCATATATAGGTATGTTAAGGTTTGATGATGTGGTCTTTGCGGTATTACCTGCAGTAGCCGAATTTTTGATCCTGGTGATAAGGATGGCTGCAAGGTTTTTTTCAAGTAAATGATAGCAGGCCTTTTGAAGGTCGATATCTATAGTAAGGTACAGATTATCCCCCGCAACAGGGTCATTGCTTTCAAGAACCGACTTTACTCTGTAAGAGGAATTAAGCGCAACTACTTCTCCGCCCTTTTTGCCTCGAAGATACTCTTCAAAGATCCTCTCAAGACCCGTTTTTCCAATCTGGTCCGTGGCACTGTAATAAGTATCTTCAAGTTCTTTCTCATTTACAAGCCCGGTATATCCAAGTACGTGGGAAAGGTACAGACTGTCATTATATACTCTGTGGGTCTCCGTCATTATCTCAACGCCAGGAAGATCCACGGAATTTTCTTTGATAGCCGCAACTGTCCTGTCATCTACATCAAAAGAAATTGAAATAGGCACATACTTAGCGTATGTATTCATCCACATGGCATATCTGATATTCATTATCTTAAGAGTATCTTCAACGGAGTATTCGTCTGAGATACCAAACATATAGGTACCTGTTCGAAGATGCTCATATACTTCTGCCGCAGTGGCGTTTTTTTCTTCGTCTGTAAGCTGATCCACATTTTTCCTTGCATAGGCGTTCTTTTTAAAACGAAGTTCTGAAGATTCGTTGTCTACGTTAAATGCAAGGTTTCCTTTTTTATCAAGAACTATATAAAATTCCGTATCTATTTTATTGCCGTGTTCTTCAAGAATTTCAATAAGCCTGTGGATCATGGCATTTTTTTCGTCATTGGTGGTAAGTACACCGTTGTCTTCAAGGGTTACGGTATAAGAAAACTCATTGTATGCAAGAAGTTTTCCGTTGCAATCGTATATATTACCCCTTGTAGCCTTGATCTCACGTTCTTTGGTTATCTGGCTTTCAGCCTCTTCTATTATCTCTTCACCTGTTGCTATCTGAAGATTAAAAAGTCTTATAACAAGAGCAACAAAAAGCAGTGAATAAGCGACTACAATAAAGATGATACGGGTTTTGACTATTCTTTTAAATGCGTCGAGAATATTATCTATCAATCCCCGGTTACCTCCTTTTCTGTTTCCTTTGGCTCAAGGAGTATAAAGAGCTTTTGGATCGCTCTGTATAAAAGTACCGATACCACTACTGTATAAATAGCCTCGGGAAGAACTATGGAACGAAGATAAAAAAACAGATGTGTCCTGTTCCTTAACAAAAATCCAACAATAAAGATCCCAAAATTATATAAAATATCGGTAAGTCCGGTTAAGATAAGCGGTATCGTATAATCGTCCTTGTCATATATCCTGTTGGCAAAACCAAGAAGATACCCAAGGGACATATAAAGCAAAGCAAACAGACCTAAATAGGTTCCGTCCATCAGGTCTGTAAAAAGTCCGGCGATAAATCCGAATATAAGGCCATTTACCTGACCGTATCTAAAGGAAATTACCACCAGGAGTATTATTATTAAATTAGGTACTGCGCCTGCTATACTTAACCCCTGAAGCAATGTGGTCTCTAGAAGATACATTACAAGAAGAAGGGCGCAGGCAGTGATCCACTTTCTCAAGTCTATTTTCCTTCTTTAGTGTTTGTGTCTGTATATTTTTCCTTTTCTTCGGTGATGATGAGTACCATATCAAGAGAAGAAAAATCAACAGCCGGAGTAAGAAGAGCATTTTTGGTCATATTTGAAGGAGCGGTTTTAATATTGCTGATATAACCAACCAGGATGCCGGGATGATATTTGTCGGAAAGGTATGAAGTAACGACTTCATATCCGTCATCTATCTCCGCATCTTTAATGATGTCTTCTACCTCTATATAGCCTTTGTCAAGAGTCTCAAGATTTCCTTTTACAACACAGACATCATTTGTTTTAATGAACATACCCGAGACATAACTTGCGTCGTCAATAATGGAACGAACCCTGGCCCAGTTTGTACCAACCTCTGTAACAAGGCCCACAAGACCGTTTCCTGCCATAACATTCATATCTTTCTTGATGCCGTCTTTGCTGCCTTTGTCTATACGAAAATCCGAATACCAGCCGGTTGAATCATTGGCGATAACTCTTGCAGCTACTTTCGGATAATCGGCATAGGTCTGATCAAGGCTGTAAAGATTACGGAAATTTTCAAGCTCATACCTGTTTTGAAGCAGGATCTTGTTTTCGTAATCAAGATTATAGAGCTGATCTTTAAGCTTTGCATTTTCGGCTAACAGTTCTTCTATTGTTTTTGCGTTTTCAAATCTGTTTGAGATCTTTTTCCCGATGGAATTTAAGCCTTTTTGCATAGGACTTATAACATCGCCAGCAAAGGTTCTTATTGGCGCAAATTTCTCTTTATATCTGAATGAAAAGAAAATAAGCGTCACGCAGATGATAAGACCGATGATTAAAAATATGCTTGGCTTGATCTCAATATCACTTTTTGGTTTTCGCATCTAAGGTCAATCCTTCATTCTGATGGAATAATTTGTCTGATGATAAACATATGGAAGGGTTTCGAACTTATCCTCATCCATTATCTTGCCAAGACCCTTAACTACTGAGTTGTCAGGGTCAGGAATAAGGTTTATCTTAAGGTCAGTCTTCTGGTTAAACAATTTATCGATATCTTTTATGTTTGCAGAGCCGCCGGTAATATAGATGCCGGAATCGATTATGTCTGAGGAGATCTCAGGCGGAGTACGCTCTAAGATAGTCCTTACAGCATCAACGATGGCTCCAAAATGATTTTCAATTGCATCATAGACCATGGCTGAAGAGATCTCGGCCTCGATAGGAAGACCTTTAACAACGTCTCTTCCGTATACTTTTATGGTCTTTACTTCAGAAAGAGGAACCGCACAGGCTAGCTCTTTCTTGATCTTTTCTGCTGTTTTTGAACCTATGTATAGATTATAGTTTTTCTTTACATAAAGCTTTATGGACTCATCAATATCATTTCCTCCGACATTGATAAGTTTGGAAAGCACGATGCCTCCAAGAGAAAGGATAGAAACTTCGGTGGTATCTGCGCCAATATCTACTGTCATGATACCTCTGGCGTTGGTAACGTCAAGTCCTGCGCCAAGAGCCACACAGATTGGCTTATCTACAAGAGAAACCTTGTTGCTCTTAAGATCTGAAGACATTATAAGATCAACAAAGGAACGTTTATCCACTTCTGTTATGTCGGTTGGAATGGCAATGATGAATCTTGGCTTATGGGCTTTTTTAGGAGCACCGTAAAGCTTTTCAAAGATCTTGTTAAACATCTTTATCATCTTGCCGGAATCTGCTATGATACCGTTTGTAACAGGATAAACTACTTCAATGCCTTCAGGAGCTTTTTCGCTCATTTCGGCAGCCTCGTCTCCTATGGCAAGTATTTTTCTGCCGTCTTCTATCGCGATGACGTTTTGTTCATCGTAAATGATACCGTCATTTTTTCTGTAAAGTTTTAAGACCTTTGTTCCAAGGTCAATTCCGATAACTTTAGTACCCATTAATGTTCCCCCGGATTTGGATTTATCAGAAAAGATCCATGTCTTTGATACTGATATATTTTTTGTCGCCGATAACTATATGGTCAAGAAGCTTGATTCCGATAAGCTCTCCTGCTTTTGCTATTGAAAGAGTAGATGATATGTCGCTTCTGCTTGGAGTGGGGTCACCTGAAGGGTGATTATGTAAAAGCACCATATTTACCGCATCTGCTTTAAGTGCACATGATAAGATCTCGCGCTCTGGCAGATACGAAGAATTAACGGTGCCGGAAGAAACAATCACCTCTTTTATAAGCTGCAATTTGCTGTCAAGAAACAGAGCATACACCTTTTCTACGTTAAGGTGTCGCATCCTTTCCATATATCTTTCGGCTATAACGGATGAAGAAGATGCAGTAAAACCGGTGTGTTTCTCTAAAGAAGACATCCTTATGCTAAGCTCTGCAATGCATTTTAACTCTATTGCCTTAACTTTTCCGATTCCCTTTATCTTGGTAAGCTCTTCTATGGTAAGATCATGAATACCGATAAGGGAACCTCCTGCTTTTTTTAGCACATCTCTTGCAAGCGTCAAGACGTCGATGTCTTTGTAGCCGGTTCTTAGGATAACTGCTAAAGCTTCAGTGTCAGAAAGGCTTTCAGCGCCGTTTTTTAACACCTTTTCGTAGGGCTTTTCATCCGCTAAATAGTTATTTAGTTTTTTATTCATATAATTTTATATGAGACAATACACAAAGATTATTTTATCATAATCTGTTCTTTTTGTATACAGCCTGCCTCATACATCTTCTGAACCGAATATATTATTCCTGCTTTGGCAGAATAATAGGTAAGACCACCCTGAAAATAGATGGCGTATGGTTCTCTTATAGGACCGTCAGCAGAAAGCTCTATCGATGACCCTTGTACAAAAGCACCTGCAGCCATTATAACCTTGCTGTCATAGCCCGGCATATCAGACGGCACAGGATCCACAAAACTGTCAACAGGAGCAGCACCCTGGATACCTTTACAAAAAGCCACCATGGCAGCTTCAGATTTAAGTGTCACTGCCTGGATAATGTCGTGTCTGCTTTCAGTGCCGTTTGGAACAACAGGAAAACCGAGATTTTCGTAAATGTTTGCAGCAAGGATAGCTCCTTTTAATGCACCTGCAACTACTGTAGGGGAAAGGAAAAGTCCCTGAAGGAAAGTTCCGTTTATACCAAGGGATGCACCGACCTCTTTTCCGAGGCCCGGACAAGTAAGCCTGTAAGCCGCATTTTCTACGCATTCTTTCTTCCCAACTATATATCCGCCTATAGGTGCAAGACCGCCGCCCGGGTTTTTAATAAGTGAACCTACGCACATATCAGCGCCCACATCTGTCGGCTCGATCTTTTCCGTAAATTCACCGTAGCAGTTATCAACCATGCAGATAACGTCAGGTTTTATATTCTTTATAAAAGTGATAAGCTCACCTATCTCTGTAACGGATAAGGTCTTTCTTGTAGCGTATCCTTTTGAACGCTGGATAGTAACAAGCTTGGTTTTTTCATTTAGTGCTTTCTTTATGCCGTCAAAATCAAAATCACCGTTTGGAAGGAGGTCAACCTGGCTGTATGTAACTCCGTATTCTGCTAGGCTGCCCTTTTGCTCGGTTATACCGATCACCCCGTCAAGAGTATCATATGGCTTGCCGACAGGAGAAAGGATCTCATCTCCCGGGCGAAGATTACCAAAAAGCGCTACAGTAAGAGCGTGAGTTCCGCAAAGGATCGCAGGTCTGACAAGAGCATCCTCAGCATGAAATACTTTGCTGTAAACTTCTTCTACTCTTTCTCTGCCGGCGTCATCATAGCCGTATCCGGTAGAAGGATTAAAATCCTGCGCGCACACCCGTGCTTCTCTCATGGCATTTAATACTTTAAGCTGGTTATATTCAGCCACCTCATCGATGGCATCGAATCTTTCTTTAAGTTTTTTGTCATGATAAGTACAATAATCATATACCTCTTTTGAAACACCAAGTGCTTCATATTGTTCGTAAGTCGACATAAAATTTCCTTTCTAGTCCATAAATTAAATAAAGGACAAAAGATAAGACATGATCTCATCTTCGCTTTTAAATTCGTTTTTATTTACCCAGATTACATCCTTCTCACGTTTAAACCAGGTAAGCTGCCTTTTGGCAAAATGCCTGGTATTAAGCTTAAGCTCATATATGGCTTCTTCTAATGAACATTCACCTTTAAGATATTTTACTATCTCTTTATAGCCAAGCCCCTGCATTGAGATATTTGTTTCGTTAAGCCCTTTTTTAAGCAGACCTTCCACTTCTTTTACAAGGCCTTCATCTATCATCTCATCAATGCGTTCGTTTATCCTGTTATATAACTTGTCTCTATTATCATTTAGCACAAAATATCTGAAATCATAGGGCGATTCTTTTTCTTTTTGAACCTCGTTATGCTCTGAGATCTTTGTGCCTGTAGATCTGTAAAATGCGATGGCTCTTATAACTTTTTTTGTGTTGTTTTTATGGATGATCTTACAGCTTTCCGGGTCTATATCATAAAGCAGCTTATAAAGCTCGTCAACACCGTTTTTTTCAAGAAACAGGGTAAGTTCATTTCTTATCTCTTCGTCATCGCCTTCTGTAGTAAAATCAATATCATATAATAGAGCCTGGATATAAAACCCGGTACCTCCAACGATAATGGGGACTTTTCCTTTGGCGTAAATATCTGTTAAGGCCTTTTTTGCCATTTTCTGGAAGGTATAAACATTAAAATCATCCTTAGGATCAAGGACATCAATGAGGTAATGCTTTACACCTTGCATTTCTTCTTCTTTTATCTTTGCGGTCCCGATATCCATTCCTTTATAAACCTGCATGGAATCAGCAGAGATTATCTCTCCGCCTATTTTTTTTGCAAGCCCGATGGAAAGCCCTGTTTTACCGACAGCTGTAGGACCTGTTAAAACAATGAGTTTATTCATATCACACTATTCTTTTGAATTTCTTTTCAATCTCATATTTTGACATTCTTATTACAGTTGGTCTGCCATGTGGGCAGTTATAAGGATTATCAAGTGTAAGAAGCTCGTCAAAAAGTTTTCTTGCTTCATCCATAGAAAGGGTGTTGTTACCCTTTACAGCTGCTTTGCAGGACATTGACGCTATCTTTTCGTATACCTCTTTTGGAGTGGTGATACGTTCTGAATCTACATATTCGTCAAGTATGGCTGTAAGCATCTCTTTAGGATCCATAGTGTAGGTTTCGGTAGGAACACCTGAAATGGCGTATTCATGTCCGCCAAAGGCATCTATCTCAAAGCCGCATTTTGCAAGGTATTCTTTTAAGGCAGCAAGTGCTGTCTTTTCACGCTCTGAAAGAGATACGATAATAGGAGGCATAAGCCTTTGGGTATTTGCCGTATTATCGTTAAATGCCTTAACAAAGTGCTCATACATCACTTTTTCGTGTGCAGCATGCTGGTCCATCATATAAAAGGTATCCCCAAGGGAAAAGAGCCAGTATGTATCAAAAAGCTGTCCGATTATCTTAACATTTTCTTTGGCTTCCTCTGAAATGAAGTTAAGCTGCACAGGCTTTTCAGATGTTTTTGCCGGCTCGGTCTTAATGACGGGTTCTGTAAAAGTATCTAAAACCACCGGTTCCTGATCATGCATAGGAGCCGGCTCAGGTGCAGGCTTTATAGAAACAGCCGGCGCAGGTTCAGGCTTTAAAGCAACTTCAGGCGTAGGCGTAACTTCAGGTGTACATGAAGGTGTAACAGCCGGCGAAGGTGCAAAAGATTCGGCTTTATAAGAAACCTGTTCTTCATTAACTTTTAATTTATTAATCGGAATATCAGGCATAACAGGCTTTGGCGCAGGCTTTTCTTCCTTTCCCACAGTTACATCGGGAATAAGCTCTTCGCTTCTTAAAGCCTTTGTTACTGCATGATAAACAGCTAAATAGATCGCCTCGCCGTCAGAAAACCTTACCTCAGCTTTTTGTGGATGTACATTAACATCAACTGCTTCAGGGTCAACATCTATCATAAGTGAGGTAAAAGGATATCTGTGCAGCATGATAAACGGCTTATATGCCTCTTCTATAGCTTTGTTTATTACGTTGTTTTTAATAAATCTGCCGTTTACGTAGTAGTTTTCGTAGTTCCTGTTACCCCTTGTAACGACAGGCTTTCCAATGAAGCCGGTTATCTTTATTCCGCTTTCATCATACTCAACAGGAAAAAGGTTTGAAGCAATCTCTCTGCCGAATATATAGTAAATGGCATCTTTTTGCTTTCCGTTGCCGGGAGTTTGAAGTTTAACCTTTCCGTCAGCAATATATTTAAAAGTGATCTCCGGGTGAGAAATAGCAATTTTTTCAAGAATCTCCTGTATATAGCTACTCTCTGTCTGAGCGGATTTTAAAAACTTAAGTCTTGCCGGCGTGTTATAAAAAAGGTCTCTGATTATAAACGTTGAACCATCGGGGCAACCTACAGGAAGAAGATCTTCGCTTATGCCACCTTCTATAACATATCTGTAGCCCGTAAAATCGGCGGATTTTTTTGTTATAAGCTCCACTTTTGAAACCGCCGCGATGGATGAAAGCGCCTCGCCTCTAAAGCCAAAAGAAGAAACCGCAAGAAGATCGTCAGCATCCTTTATCTTACTAGTGGCGTGGCTCTTAAAAGCAAGAGGAATATCATCTTTTTCAATTCCGGAGCCGTTATCCGTGATCCTTATAAATGTAGTGCCGCCCTCTTTTGTTTCGACGGTAAGCTGATTTGCTTTAGCGTCTATTGCATTTTCAACAGTCTCTTTTATAACTGCACTGGGGCGCTCTATAACCTCTCCTGCAGCTATTTTGTTGATGGTATCCTGGTTTAAAACATTAATGATCATAAGCTTTAAGTCCTCGATTTGATAGTTTTTTGCATCTGATAGAGCTTATTTAAAGCGTCTATAGGGGATATCTCAGATAAATTCATATCCCTAAGTTCTATGATCACGTCTTCGTTTAATGAAGAGCCAAAAAGTGAAAGCTGGTTCTCATCAGGACGTTTCTTTGAAACTTTAAATACAGATTTGGTAAGATCTGCATTTTCCTCAAGGAAGGAAATAACGTTGGTCCTGTCAGAGTTTCTGACATCATTAAGGTCGAGCTTATCTGCAATTACCTTTGCTCTTTCAAGTACAGTCTCAGGAACGCCGGCGAGTCTTGCAACCTGGATTCCGTAAGACTTATCTGCCCCTCCCGAGATTATCTTTCGGAGGAAAATGATGTCATCTCCCTGCTCTTTTACGGCAATGCAGTAATTATTTACGCCTGAAAGCTTGCCTTCAAGCTCTGTAAGTTCGTGATAATGGGTGGCAAAAAGAGCTTTTGCGCCAAGCACTGACTTATCTGCAATATATTCAACAACAGCCCAGGCAATAGAAAGGCCATCATAAGTACTTGTTCCTCGGCCTATTTCATCAAGGATTAGAAGGCTGTCTTTTGTGGCGTTTCGAAGAATATTTGAAACTTCACTCATTTCTACCATAAATGTACTTTGGCCGCTGGCAAGGTCATCAGAAGCTCCTACTCTTGTAAATATCCTGTCGCAGATACCGATATTTGCCTCTCTTGCAGGAACATAGCATCCTATCTGAGCCATAAGAACTATAAGTGCACTCTGACGCATATAGGTTGATTTACCTGCCATATTTGGGCCTGTGATTATAGATACACGTTTGGATTCATTGTCAAGGTAAGTGTCATTTGCCACAAATGTGGAATCGGGTATCATTTTTTCAACCACCGGATGTCTTCCGTCTTTTATATCTATGACTCCGGCGTTATTTATATTTGGTCTAACGTAATCGTTCTTTTCAGCAACCAAAGAAAGGTCGGTAAATACGTCAACTGCGGCAACCGCCTTTGCAGTTGCCATGATACGGGTCATCTGGCTTGCTATTTTTTCTCGTATCTCTACAAAAAGATTGTATTCAAGAGCTACAAGCTTTTCTTCTGCATTAAGTATTGTGTCTTCAAGCTCTTTAAGCTCAGGAGTTATATATCTTTCAGAGCCTGTAAGGGTCTGTTTTCGTATCCACTCCGCAGGCACCATATCTTTAAAGGAATTTGTGACTTCAAGATAATAACCAAAAACTTTGTTAAAGCTTACTTTAAGGTTTTTGATACCTGTTCTTTCTCTTTCTTTTTCAAGAATCTCGGCAACCCAGGTCTTACCCTCTGTTTTTGCTTTTCTGAGCCTGTCAACCTCTTCATTATAGCCGTTTTTGATAATATCTCCCTCTCTTACGGTAAGAGGAGCATCCTCGTTTATTGATGCATCTATAAGATCGTATAGGTCTGTAAGAGGATCAAGGTTGTTATACAGATCCTTTAAAAGCTTGCAGTTAAACTCTGAAAGAAGGTTTTTAATAAATGGAAGCATGGAAAGAGACTGATGGAAAGCCAGCAGATCTCTTGGCCCTGCACTTTTAAAACTCACCTTTCCTATAAGTCTTTCAAGGTCGTATACAGGATTAAGATATTCTCGTATCTCTTCTCTTGTGATAATATCTGATGAAAAACTTTCTATTGCATCAAGCCTTTCGTTAATAAGGGTTTCATCTAAAAGAGGCTGCTCTATATAACTTCTAAGAAGTCTGGCACCCATAGCTGTCTTTGTTTTATCAAGGATCCAAAGAAGGGAGCCTCTCTTTTGCTTTTCCCTTAATGTCTCTGTAAGTTCAAGGTTTCTTCTTGTTGAAGAATCAAGTATCATATACTTACCGCTGGTGTAAGGAGTGATACCTATAATGTTTGAAAGTTCACATTTTTGAGTATCAAGAAGATACATTATGGTCATGCCGCAGGCGATTATACCTACTGAATAATCTGAAAGCCCCAGGCCTTCAAGACTATGTATATTAAAATGGTCAAGAAGAACTTTCTTGCAAGTTTCATCGTTACAATATTTCTTCTCTAAAGATGAAAGTGTTATATGCATCTTTTCTTTCATCTCATCTGAAAGTATGCCTGAAATACCGAAGGCTTCATTACAAATGATCTCTGATGGTTCAAATTTTGATATCTCATCAAGAAGCTTTCTTTCCGAATCTATCTCTGTAACAAGAAAATCGCCGGTGGTTATGTCTATTACGGATAATCCGAAACAGTCATCCATCATGGCAATTGCCATAAGATAATTATTACGGCTTTCGTCAAGAGAAGAGGTAACAAGGTTTGTTCCGGGTGTTACGATACGTATAACCTCGCGTTTTACAAGACCCTTTGCAGTCTTTGGGTCTTCTACCTGCTCGCAGATAGCTACCTTATAGCCTTTATCTATGAGTCTTGTAAGATAATTTTCATAAGAATGGAAAGGAATACCGCACATAGGAGCACGTTCAGGCTGACCTACATTCTTTCCCGTAAGTGTAAGTTCCAGTTCTTTTGAAACAAGAACCGCATCATCATAAAACATCTCGTAAAAATCTCCGAGACGGTAAAATAATATACAATCTTTATATTCGTTTTTGATGGCAAAATATTGCTGCATCAGAGGAGAAAATTTTGAAAGATCTTCATCCATTATGTAGTACCCCCGAGTTTAAAATGTCCCAAGATATTGTATCAAAATTGGAGAAAAAAAGAAAGCGGAAAAATCCGCTTTCTTTTATATAGATTAATCATTAATAACTCTAACGTAGCAGTATGGAGTCTGATACCACATGTTACTGATCATGATACCCTGACGTGGGTTTGAAGCATGAAGTATCTGATTGTTGCCAATATACATAGCAACGTGGCTTACATAACCGCCGCTGTAGTAACATACAAGATCACCCGGTTTAATCTCGGAAAAACTGATCCTTCTGCCGCAGTTAGCCTGGGTGGCTGCTGTACGAGGTATTGAATAACCGATATATGCATAAAGTGCTTTTGTAAAGCCTGAGCAGTCGATTCCGTTTGTAAGGGAATTACCGCCGTAAACATATCTGTTACCAACAAACTGCTTTCCGTATGCGATCATGTTTGCTCTTGTGGAGCTTACTCCACCGACGCCGCCAACAGTGATACCGTAATCTGATACGGCTTTCTTAAGCATAAACTCGATCTCAACGTACTCTGCACTGACATAACCTTCTTTGTCATCTACCTGGATCTTAACCCAGTCTTTTGAGATCGTGTCGTCATCTAAAACTTCAAAACTCTGTGAGTCACCAATCTGTGTAAGGATTGAACTGTCTGTAGTAGGCTCTTCTCTGACATTAAGAGTATTTGTAGTAACTGTAGCTGCAAAGAAACCTACCTTTTTGGCATATTCTTTAGCTTTGTCGCCTGTAATAAGGTACTCTGCTTTTACATAACCCTTAACTCCGCCTGATGAGATCTTTGCCCAGCCGTTTTCATCGATCTTGTAAATATAACAGCCCGCATCTTTAGGAAGCTTACCTACGATACCGTAATTAGTTCCGGCACCGGATCTGATATTAAGATGATTATCTACATCTGCAATACCAAGGTTGTCTTCGTATTGATCTTCGAGAGATAAGGTCTGGATACTCTCCTTTTCGATCTGCTTTTCATAATACTGATCTATACACTTTGTAATACCTGCAACGCTTCTTTCTCCGATGCTTGCACTTGGAGCTGCGTAAGCCTTGCCGTATGTAATTCCCGTAATTGTAATCCCTGCAAGTAAAGCCAGTGAGCATTTAGCTGCAAAATTCATTATTAACCTCCGGTCACATTACCAAAAAATTAAAGATTGTTACAAAAGTATTAACTTTTATATGCTAATTATATCAACTGAGGTTAAATTTGTCAACATTATGGCAGAACTTTTTGGTGCGAAAGGTAAAAATATATGGTGAAAGTAAACAAAAACCTTCGCGAAAAACTCACGAAGGTTGATATTTTTGACGGTTTTTGTGAACTTTATTTATTTCACAAATGTTTCACGCCTTCTCTTTTTATGCATTCTACAAGTATAGGCTTGAAACAAAAATGACACAAATAGATGTAAGAAAAACTACCACTTAAGGTGCGAATTCTCTACTCTCTTATCTCTGCAAAACAGCTCAGATACAGCAGTTTTAGCCATTTTGTTATTAAAGAGGATATCATTCATCTGCTCAACTATCGGCATGTCAACTTCATACTTTTTGGCAAGTTCAAGTGCAGCCTTGGCACAGAAAACACCTTCTACGACCTGACCCACTTCTCTCATGGCCTGATTTGCCGTATAGCCTTTTCCGATAAGATTTCCTGCATTCCAGTTACGGCTGTGATGTGAAGTACAGGTAACTATAAGATCGCCTATACCGGATAAACCTGCAAAGGTTTCTATTTTTCCGCCCATAGCGATGCCAAGACGGCTTATCTCATTTATACCTCTTGTCATAAGTGCGGCTTTGGTGTTGTCTCCGTATCCAAGACCATCACAGATTCCTGCAGCAAGTGCGATAACGTTCTTTAAAGAACCGCCTATCTCAATACCTGTGATATCAGGGCTTGTGTAAACTCTGAACACTTCTGTCATAAAAGCATCCTGTATAAGGCATGCTGTTTCTCTATCTTTAGATCCTACTACACATGTGGTAGGAACACCCAGGCTTACTTCTTCGGCGTGACTTGGCCCGGAAAGAACAGAAACGTTGCCGGGATTGCCATTATCTTTTTTAAACTCATCTTCTATGATCTCAGTAAGAGTCATAAGGGAGCCTTCTTCGATACCCTTTGCCACATTTACCACAGGGATCTTTCTGTCAATAAGAGGAGCTGCAGTATTTGCTGTCTTTCTTACAAACGGAGAAGCTACCGCAAAAACTATAAGATCTTTATTTTCGCAGGCAGTCTTAAGATCACCTGTTACTGTTATGTTATCTTGAAGATGAGCGCCCGGAAGTCTTGACGGAAGTGCTCTTTTTTCTGTAAGTTCTTTGACTTCTGCTTCAAGCGCAGACCAAAGTGTAATTTCATGTCCGTTATTTGCAAGGAGGATGGCGATCGCTGTTCCCCAGCTTCCTGCTCCAAGTATTCCAATATTCATATTAGTTTTCCTCTTTTTTGTCTTTTTTGCCAAATGAGAACTTTCTCTCATTGTGATGGATCAGTCTGTCAATATTTCCTCTGTGCTGATAATAAGCCACAAGGGTATAGCAGGCACCTATTATTATAAGGACCCATTTGCCCGGGTACATGAAAGCTATTGCAACAGGTACTCCAAGGATCGCTATAAGTGAACCTAAAGATACGTATCTGAAAATAGCTACAATAACACAGAATATACTAAAAAGGATACCTGCCATAAGTGGGTTAAACACTATAATGCTGCCGCCTGTGGATGCGATACCCTTTCCGCCTTTAAAATGGAGCCAGAATGGAAAGCAATGTCCGACTACAACGCCAAGACCTGTTAATAGTACAAAGTAGTCAGTTGAAAATGCTCCGTTTGAAAGCCCTGCAAGGTCTTTAAAAAATACAAATCTTACAAGACATAAAGGTAAAACAGCTTTTATTATGTCTCCAAGAAGTGTTATAAGACCTAATTTTGTACCCATGGTTCTCATGGCGTTTGTACTGCCTACATTACCGCTTCCCTCATGCATAATGTCAACATGATTCTTTTTAGCTATAAAGTATCCGGTAGAAATATTACCGAATAAGGATCCACATACAAAAACAATAACAGAATATAAAATGTTCATAGTCTTATCAGCCTTTTTCGCTTCTTTCTCTAATTATAAATCTAAGAGGGGTACCCGAAAAACCAAAGGCCTCCCTTATTTTGTTTTCAATATATCTGGTATATGAAAAATGCATAAGATCTTTGCTGTTAACAAAGATAACAAAGGTAGGCGGCTTAACGGAAACCTGAGTCATATAGAATATCTTAAGGCGCTTACCTTTATCGGAAGGCGGCTGCTGAAGAGAAACTGCCTCGGTAAGGATCTCGTTTAATACACCTGTTGCTATTCTAAGCGAATGATTTTCTATAACTGCGTCTATTGTCTCAAAAAGCTTTGGAAGACGCTGACCTGTAAGAGCCGATATAAAAATATATTCAGCATAAGGCATAAAAGAAAGGATCTCTTTTATCTTGTTTGTGTGCTCATACATGGTCTTGTCATTTTTTTCGATGGCATCCCATTTATTTACCGCCACAACCATGCCTTTGCCGCGTTCGTGTGCAATTCCGGCTATTTTTGCGTCCTGCTCTGTAACGCCTTCTGTAGCATCTATAACAAGAACAACTACATCTGCTCTTTCTACAGCAGAAACAGTTCTGATGATACTGAACTTCTCTATCTCTTCCTTGATCTTGCTTTTTCGCCTAAGCCCTGCGGTATCAATGAAAACATATTCTTTACCGTTCCATTTGACCTCTGTGTCTATGGCATCGCGTGTGGTGCCGGCGATATTTGAAACGATAACACGGTCTTCGCCAAGGAGCTTATTGATAATGGATGACTTACCTACGTTAGGCTTTCCGACAACAGCGATCTTTGGCCTGTCGTCTTCTTCCGCCTCTGCGCTTCCTTCAGGGAAATACTTTATCACCTCATCAAGCATATCGCCTATACCAAGCTTTGAAGAAGATGAAATTGGGATAGGCTCGCCTATGCCAAGATTGTAAAACTCGTATACATCAGGAGTTAATTTCTTAAAATCATCTACTTTATTTACTACAAGTACAACAGGCTTTCTTGATTTTCGGAGCATATCAGCAACCTTTGAATCTGCATCAACAAGTCCCTGTCTTACATCTGTAAGGAATATGATGACATCTGCTGTTTCGATGGCAATCTCTGCCTGGGCACGCATGAACTTAAGCATCATATCTTTACTCTCAGGCTCAATACCACCTGTATCTATAATAGTAAACTGTTTATCAAGCCAGTTAACATCTGCATAGATACGGTCTCTTGTAACGCCCGGATAATCTTTTACTATAGATATCTTTTCGCCTGCAAGAAGGTTAAAAAGAGTAGATTTACCTACGTTTGGCCTTCCTACAATGGCAACTATGGGTTTACTCAAATTTATCAACACCTTTACTCTAATATTGAACTAATAAATGCATCGCCTTCTGATTTTACAATAGCAATTTCGGTTTGTAAAGCGTTTTCAACATCTGTCTTTGTCAGATCGTCAAGAAGTGTTTCCTCGCCGCTTCTAAACATTGTTTCTGTCAGAAGAAGCTTTTCTCCAAGTTCTATTCCTGTAAGCTGCTCAATAAGGTCTTTTCCTGTGATCAGACCTGCTACAGTGATGCTTTCACCAAAAAAGTTATTGATTATCTTATATACATTAACCTTAACTTTAGGAAAATGGTCTGAGACAAAGTCTGCAAGCTCTTTTATATAAGGGTAAGCTATAACGCCTGTGGCTATGGAAACAAGTTTTTCACGGCCCTCATAGCTGTAATTACCTATAGCCTCATGTACTTCATCTACAAGGCTTCTTATCATGCCCACACCGTTTTCAAGCTGACCGTAACCTTCATAATATGAAGCCGGCGGAATCGGATGATTTGCTTTTATGTACCATTCATCACTTGCAAATACAAATCTTGAGCCGCAGGTCTTAAGCATTTTTTCCTGCCAGTTATGAATCTGGATAAGAACATCCATGGACTCTTTTTCGTCAAATTCGTATAGCTTTGCAAGACCTTCGCGGAATTTGGTAAGACCTGCAGGAACTACGGAAAGACCTATTATGTTATCAGCATATTTTGAAAGATCTGTAATTGTTCTGTCAAGTTCTGCGCCGTCATTATATCCCTTACAAAGTACAACCTGAGTGTTCATCATAATGCCGGCATCTGCAAATCTGCCGATTATGTCCATGATGTTTCCTGCAAATCTGTTGTTTAGCATCTTGCAGCGAAGCTCGGGATTTGTGGCCTGTACAGAGATATTTATAGGACTTAGCTTATACTTTATCATCCTGTCTATCTCAGCTTCCGAAAGATTTGTAAGGGTAATATAGTTACCCTGCAGGAAGGAAAGCCTTGAATCATCATCTTTAAAATAAAGCGTTTCACGCATTCCCTTTGGCATCTGATCGATAAAACAGAAAATGCACTTATTGTGGCAGGACTTGTAATCATCCATAAGTCCGTCTTCAAATTCGATGCCAAGATCATCATCATAATCTTTTTCAAATTCAAAAAGCTTTTCTTTGCCGTTTGGCTTTCTAATGAGAAGCTCAATGTTTTCGTCGTGTATAAGATAATGATAATCAAGGACATCTGCCATTTCCTGCCCGTTGATGGTAAGGAGTTCATCACCCGGCTTTATCTTAAGAGCCTCAGCTATTGAATCTTCTTCTATTTTTGTTATCTTATGTACATGTTTATATTCTTTTGTTTCTTTTTTCTTAAATAATCTCATCTGTCAATATCCCGTAACATTTTTATAATGCTCAATCAGGTCGCCGGTAATTGAAATCACGTCTATACTGCAGGGTGTCTCCATAGGGATCTTTCTTACAAGCATAAAATGTTTTGCTGTTCTAACTATTTTTTGAAGCTTGGCGGGGGTAACGGCCAGGGCCGGATCGCCAAAGCTTCTGCTGCTTCTGTATTTTACTTCCACAAAAGTAAGTATTCTTTCAGGCGAATAAGCTATTATGTCAATCTCGCCGCTTCTTAGGTAATAATTTCTTTCAATGATCTCATAACCGGATCTTATAAGAAAGTTTGCTGCAAGCTCTTCGCCTCTGTTTCCTTTTATTCTGTTTTCCTGTTTGATATTATCTGCTCCTTAATGTGTCCATTCTGTTAATAAATACAAGTACTTCCGCAACTACTTCGTACAGCTCAGGGGGAATATTGTCTCCGATCTCAAGGTTTGAAAGGCTTTTTGCAAGCTTTGCGTCCTTATGTAAAGGGACATCGCTCTCTTTTGCCTTTTCTATGATCTTTTCGGCAATTTTTCCTTTACCGGCGGCTATGACTCTCGGGGCCTCGTCCTGATTTTCATCGTAACGAAGGGCAACTGCGGTTTTAGGCTCTTCTTTATTAAACTTTTTAAATTCAAAGTTTTTTTCCTCAGCCATATAACATAAACCCCTTTTGGCTTAAGATTAAATAAAGTTTTTTATAAATGATCTTCTGTGAAGCGGACATGGACCGTATTTTTTTAATGCTTCAATGTGTTCTGCGGAACCATATCCTTTGTTTCCTGCAAATCCGTACTCCGGATACACTTTGTCATAATCTGTCATAATGCGGTCTCTTGTAACTTTGGCAATTATACTTGCTGCCGCAATACTTATGCTCTTTGCATCACCTTTAATGATACCTGCCTGAGGAATATCAACCTTTGGAATATGTACTGCATCCACAAGAAGATAATCAGCAGGAACTTTAAGATGATGAATTGCATCCCTCATAGCCTCATAGGTAGCCTGGAGTATATTTATCTCATCTATCCTTTCCTGCCCCGCCATACCAAGACCTATGGCAATTGCTTTTTCTGAGATAATATCGTAGAGTTCTTCTCTTTTTGCAGCGGTAAGCTTTTTTGAATCGTTAATATAAGGGATGCGAAGATCTTTTGGCAATATAACCGCGGCTGCCATAACAGGGCCTGCAAGAGGACCTCTTCCAACCTCGTCTATACCGCATATATTGGTAAAAGCAGAGTACTTTTTTTCAAAGTAACACATACTCTCTACCCTTTTCATCTCTTCTTCGTATTTAGAAATACGTTTATTAGCTGATTCTATAGCAGACTTAACTCCGGCTCTCTCGTCTTCTTCAAATTCTTTTATTAGAAGTGGAAGCTCGCTTACGTCTGCCTCTTTTAATATGTTTTTTATCTCGCTTACCTGTCTTGATGCCATTATTCAACCTTTCCTAATCTGTCAAATGGATAAACACGGTAGAAAGCCTTCCCCATAATGTCTGACAGCTTAATATTGCCAACAGCGGTATACCTTGAGTCAAGGGAGTTGTTCCTGTTATCTCCGAGAACAAATATCTCGTCATCGCCAAGCTTAAGGGGCTGCATAGCAGTTCCGGCGGTTTCTATAGTGTCGTCACAGTAAATATCGTTTTGTAAAAATTCACCGTTTATATACACATAACCGTCTATTATCTGTACGGTTTCACCCGGAAGCCCTATAACTCTTTTAATAAGATAAACGTCATCTTCAAAAGGGAAAATGACAATATCAAATCTTTTTGGGTCATTAAATCTGTAGTCAAATTTGTTCATAAGGAGTCTGTCGCCGTCATAAAGAGAAGCTTCCATGGAGCTTCCGTCAACAGATACCTGCTGAAGAATGTATTTGTTTATGCCTCTTGAAATGACGGCTGCAATAACGACACAGACTAAAAGGTGAATAATATTGGAAATGATAACACTTGTAACGCTCTCGTAATTTTCTTCAGGAGCATAGCCTGAAGTGTCGGGAGCGTTTACGTATACAGGTTTATATGAAAATGCAGGGGAAGAAGGGGTTTCGTTTTTACCGCCTTTGTAATAAATGTCTATATCTCTGCAAAATTCAAGACTGTCTTCAATTTCTTCACTTTTAGTCTTAAAACCTTCTGACATTTTTACGGCCTTTCAAGTGTTATTCTTCCGATACGTCCGTTTCTGAAATCGTCTATGATAAAAGCACTTGCTTTATCTATATCAGGCTCGCCGCCCTTTGCAAGACATCCTCGCTTTATAGCTATATCGCGAAGGGTCTCCCATGCGTCATCCTTTTTCTCAACACCATATTTTTCATATACAGCGTCAGATCCAAGACTTTTTATCTTAACTATAAGCTCAAAAGCAAGGTCTGAAATGCTTACTATTTCGTCACTTACAGAGCCGATAAATGCAATATTTGTACCAACGGTTTCGTCTTCAAATTTTGGCCATAAGATACCGGGGGTATCAAGAAGGTCAACATCTTTGTTAAGCCTTATCCATTGTTTGCCTTTGGTTACACCGGGCTTGTTTCCTGTTTTAGCCACAGCCTTTTTGCAAAAGCTGTTAATAAATGTGGACTTGCCCACATTTGGTATACCGACGATCATAGCCCTCATAGGTCTGTTAATGATACCTTTTTTGCGGTTTTGTTCAATCTTTTTTGCACAAGCCTTTGCTATTACGTCATTAACGGATTTAATGCCTGTTCCTGTTTTGCTGTTAAGTTCAAGAACAAAAAAGCCTTTATCTGTATAATAATTAACCCATTCTTTTGTAACAGCCGGGTCTGCAAGGTCGGTTTTATTTACAAGAAGAACTCTTGACTTTCCCGTTGCAAGCCCGTCTATATCGGGATTTTTACTGGAATATGGTATTCTGGCATCAACAAGCTCGATTATAACGTCGATAAGCTTTAAGTCTTCCTGCATCTGCCTTTTTGCTTTGGTCATATGACCCGGATACCACTGTAATTTCATAGATTACCTTTCTGTTTCATCTTTTTTGATATTAACTTCATTTATAAGGGTAAAAGGTTTAAGCTTAACAAAAGCTTTTCCGATGATGTCGTCTTTAATAACGTTTCCTACATTTGCAAATCTTGAATCTTCGCTGTAGTTGCGATTGTCACCGACCACAAAGTATTCGTCATCATCAAGGGTAATACCTGTACTTGCAAGCCCTCCGTTTGTCATCTTATCTGCGATCACAATATCAGTTATAAGATTATCATTTATGTAAATATCGCCATTACCGTCAATACGGACAGTCTCGCCGGGAAGGCCGATGATCCTTTTGATATCGTAGTAATTATGTTCTTTGTTACTTTGTTTAAAAACAATGATATCAAAGCGCTTTGGACTGCTTATCATATAAGTAAACTTATCTATAAGAATGGTGTCGCCTGCGCTAAGGGTAGTCTGCATAGACGTACCGACAACGGATGTCTTTTCAAGCCAGAAAAAGGAAATGTAATACGCGGCAAAGATCACAAATACGGTTTCAAGGGTCCAGATGATAAGTTCTTTTATGATCTTTCGTCTTTTAATGACTTGCGGCTCGACTTCCACTTTATATTTATATTTATGTTTAGCCATATTTTCCGCCTTATTTTAACAATATTCCAAATTAAATAATACAATAAAAAAGGATAACTATCAAGTAATAGTTATCCTTTAATACAGCCTTGGTTATGTTAAATTACTTTGCTTCCTTAACCTTAGCAGACTTACCTACTCTGCTTCTTAAGTAGTTAAGTTTAGCACGTCTAACTTTACCGTGACGGATTACTTCGATCTTCTCAACTGATGGAGAATGAAGTGGCCATGTCTTCTCAACACCGATACCGTTAGAGAACTTTCTTACGGTAAATGTCTCTCTGGCTCCACCGTTCTGTCTCTTAAGAACTGTACCCTCGAAGACCTGTGTTCTTTCTCTGTTACCTTCTTTAACTTTTGCGTATACTTTAACAGTATCGCCTACATTGAAGTCTTCTACTTCTTTTTTAAGCTGCTCAGCTTCAATGTTCTTAATGATCTCGTTCATCGTAAGATCTCCTTTCAAATATGGGATGTTCTTAAATGCCATTTGCACCCAGAGGACCATCTATTTTCACAACATTTGACATTATAACATCTTTATGCCTATATTGCAAGCATTTAATTATCATAGCGTAAATAACGTATAAGATCTGAGTTATCTTTAGCAAATTCTGAGTTATCGGTGATCTTGCTGTCAAAGATCATATTATAGCAATGCTTGCAATTGCATACTACTTCAAGATCATCATTTCCTGCTTTAAGTATCCTTCTTGCACCTGTTTTAACACAGCTTCCTGTGGTCTTTATTATACAGCCCGCACTTGTCATAAGAGGAAGTCTTGTTTTTGCTACATATTCAAAATCTAAAGGATCTACTAAAGGATCGCTTAAAAGTGCTTTTGATTCTTCAAAAGGCTGCTCAAGGTTAACCGTGAAATTATCATAACCGTTTTTCTTATGAAACAGGTATGTATATCTGTTCCAAACATAAAGGTTGTGATTAAGGCGAACCTTAGACTTTGGTATTCCGAGGCTATCAAGATAACCAAGTTCACCGATATCTGAAGCAAGGTAAATATCTGCATCTTTTGGCATATAGCTTATATCATTATATTTCTCCCTGAAAATGACAGGGAGCACTACCCCAAGCTTTTTCCCTGCTTCTTTAACTTTGTTAAAGATAAGGTCATATGAATCATAAAAATTCGGTTCATCAAGCGGGATGTAAATAAGGTCAGAATTTTGGCATTTAACTGCTGTTTCAAGATCGTCTATATTTCTTACAAGCCTTGAGACAGCCTGTTTTATATCGGTGTTTCTTTTGGCAAAGCCGGTTATTGTTGCTCTTTTTCCTAAAGTCCGTTTATGACTGTCTGTTATTTTTTCCTGTAACCCTTTTAACAGGTTCCTTCTTGCTTCTTTAAGCGCCCCTATTGGAATAAATACATCACCGTTTAAAGTCACTTCTGTTTTTGCTGCATTAAACAGCGTATCTCCGGTTGCGCTAAGCGCAGATAGTATTCTTTCTTTTTCTACCGGTCTGTTTGCGGCGGTCTGTACTATGTCTCCTTTAAGCTCATAGCTAATGTCTCCTGCATTTGCGGTATACAAAGCTTCGCTTCCGGGAGTAAGAACGCAGCTTATGCTTATATCTCTTTTTGCAGGATATTTTTTAAGATCATCATTTATTTTTTCAATAAGCTCATTGTTTCTTATACGGTAGCAAAGACAGCTCTGGTCTATCTTAAGGCCTTTCTTGTAGTTCATAACAAATTGATCACCTATGTTATAACTTTTGCCCGTAGTAAATTCGTAAATTTCTTTATCGTTTTTCCTTACTTCTATAACATCATGAGCATTAATGTCTTCTTTAGCAAGCAAAGTCATGTCTTTTCCGGTAACTTTAACTACTTCTGCCACAAATGTACCGAAATGGTTAGGTCTGTTTACAGACATTATCTCTGGACCGTTATGCATATAATAAAAGCCCTTAGTAAATCCGCCTCTGTTATACATATCAGAAAGCCTTATAAGGTCATTTCTCATCTCGGATTTAAAAGAATCTGCTTTATTTGCGAACTCTTCTTTGCCAAGACTAAGATATCTGTCTGTCCATTTTTTATATAAATAAGCAGCGTTTGCAACATATTCAGGCTTTTTCATTCGCCCTTCGATCTTAAAGGAATCAATTCCCGCGTCTACAAGGTCAGGAATGCAGTCTAGCACACAAAGATCTTTAGGCGAAAGATAATAGCTTTCCTTGCCTGCAGTTTCGTATAAAAGTCTGCATGGCTGAGCGCACCTTCCTTTGTTGCCGCTTCTTCCGCCTCTGCTGTAGCTTAGCATACATTGACCTGAGTAGCAATAACATAGGGCGCCGTGTACAAAGCACTCTATTTCAAGGTCTGAGGAATTTGAAAGTTTTTTTATTTCGTTAAGCGAAAGCTCTCTTGCAGGCACTATCCTTGTAAATCCGTTTTCTTTTAAAGTATTTAAATAACCGGGATTAGTTATAGTCATCTGAGTGCTTGCATGTAGAGGAAGGTCTTTAAAATTTTCGTGAAGAAAATAGGCCGCTCCAAGATCCTGAACGATAACCGCATCAAGACCGTTTTCATAAAGCGGCGCTATAAAGTCATATAAACCGTTGTCAATCTCGCTGTTGCTGAGCAATGTGTTAACGGTAAGGTATATTTTTTTGTCTAAAACATGTGCATGGTCAAGAGCCTTAAGCAGATCTTCTTTACAAAAATTACCTGCAAATGCTCTTGCTCCGTACATGTTTCCCCCGAGGTAAACTGCATCGGCTCCTGCGTTTACCGCAGCCAAAAAACAATCATAGTTACCTGCAGGGGCAAGAATCTCAACATTTTTCATAAGAACCCTTTATCTCTTAACAGGTTTATTGCCTGTCTGTTTAGTAGCAGCCTCGTATTTTTCGGTAAGCTCTTCGAGCTTTTTTTGAACAGATACAAGGTTATGCTTTAATTCAAACATTTCCTTATCTTTTTTCTCAAGTTCTGCCTCAAGATTTTTGCTGTTTTCACTCATCTTAAAATAGTCATCAGCAAGATTGATCTGCATAAGCACATTGCGAAGATCAAGGTCAAGATGATTGTACCCTTCTTTAGTCTTAAAATCAGAGTACTTAGAGTTAAGGTATGAGGCTATCTTCTGAAGATATTCTTCGCTTTCATATCCGCTTATGGTGTATCTTTTATTGTTTATGATCACTTCAAGATCATTCATCATATTCATATTAATTGCCTTCCTTTACTTTGCCTGATAGGGCATATTTAAATGTTTATAAGCATTTTCGGTTACCATACGGCCTCGAGGTGTTCTCTTTAGGAAACCTGCCTGGATAAGGTAAGGCTCGTAAACATCTTCAAGAGTCCCTGTGTCTTCTCCTATTGATACGGCGATGGTGTCAAGACCAACAGGACCGCCGTCAAACTTGGTTATCATGCTCCTTAAGATCTCTCTGTCAATATTATCAAGTCCTTCTTCATCCACATCAAGATTTGTAAGTGCGTATGCAGCTACATCTGTATCGATCCTGCCGTCATATTTTATCTGAGCAAAATCACGGACTCTTTTAAGCATTCTGTTTGCTATACGAGGGGTACCTCTTGAACGCCTTGCTATCTCGTAAGCGCCGTCGTCTGTGATCTCAACTTTTAATATCTTTGCCGATCTTTTTACAATGGTTAAAAGCTCATCTACAGTGTAGTATTCAAGCCTGTGTACAACACCGAATCTGTCGCGAAGAGGAGCTGTAAGGCTGCCGGCTTTTGTGGTGGCGCCCACAAGAGTAAATTTAGGAAGGTCAAGCCTAAGAGACCTTGCCGATTCGCCTTTTCCGATCATTATATCGATGCAATAATCTTCCATGGCAGGATACAAAACTTCTTCAACCTGTCTGTTAAGACGATGTATCTCATCTACAAAGAGTACATCTCCTTCCTGAAGGCTGTTTAAGATAGATGCCATATCTCCCGGCTTTTCAATGGCAGGGCCTGAAGTTATCTTCATGTTGACACCCATCTCGTTTGCCACAATGCCTGCAAGTGTTGTTTTCCCGAGCCCAGGAGGTCCGTATAAAAGAACATGATCAAGTGATTCACCTCGTTCTTTTGCTGCCTCTATATAAATTTTAAGGTTTTCTTTTGCTTTTGTCTGACCGATATAATCGGAAAGAAGTTTTGGCCTTATATTGTTTTCAATCCGGATGTCTTCTTCTGTAAGGCCGGCGCTAATTATACGTCTCTTCCCCTGCATTTTTAAATCTCCTTAAGAGCTGCTTTTATAAGATCTTCTGCTGTCATGCCCTCGGTAATTGAAATTTTGTTGATTGATTTCATTGCCTCGGTGCCGTTGTAGCCAAGAGCTGTAAGAGCTTCTATAGCGTCTCGTTTTATATCGTTAAAGCTGCCTGAGCCTGCGGCCACGCCTTTTTTATTAAGTGAGTTTTCAAAAGTATCTTCAAGGTCAACCTTGTCTTTAAGATCAAGTATCACTCTGCTTGCTGTTTTTGCGCCGATTCCGGGAGCTTTTGATATAGTCTTTGAATCTCCTGCAAGAATTGCAAATCTTATGTCATCAGGCGATATAAAAGATAAAATACTTAAAGCTCCTTTAGGTCCAATACCGTTTACCGTTATAAGAAGCTTAAACATATCAAGTTCGTCTTTGTCTATAAACCCGAAAAGCTGCATAAGGTCTTCTTTAACGTTTAGATAGGTGTAAAGCTTTACTTCCTCGTTAAGGGGAGGAAGAAAGTTAAAGATCGATGAAGGCACAAATATCTCGTAAGCTACCCCGCCTTCTGTTTCAACCCATACAGTGTCAGGGGTTTCGTTTGTTAAAATACCCTTAATGTAAGCTATCATTACTCTTCTCCTTTGTCAGTCTTTAAAAAATCTCCCTTAACCACAGTAAGTCTTCCTTCGTCAATAAAACGCACTATCTCTGTAACATCAACTTCAAGACCTTCTGCTATTTGGATAGCATTACTGTTTGGGTACATATCAAGGTATGCGATAATTTTCTCAAAGAATTTGTCGTCTTTTTCCCTGCATTCATTGCAGCAGGTTCGTCTTATTGTACTTCTGAATATTTTTTTGCAGTATCTGCAATGACATACTTCCATATTAGCTCCTACATAAGCGGTGAAAACAAATAAAGCAGCGGCTGGACCATCTTGTGAAACAAAGGTCTTTTTGTCCATTCTTCGTATGTTACTTCTCTGCTTTCATCAAAAATCTTTAAAAAGTCATCATAAATAGGCTTTATTTCATTGTTGTCAATAATAAGTACTCCGCACTCGTAGTGAAGATAAAAACTTCGAAAATCCATATTGATGGTACCTACGCAGGCAGATTCCTCATTTAATATCATTTTAGCATGTATAAAACCGGGTGTATACTCAAATATTTTAACGCCCGAATTAAGAAGCTTTCCGTAATTGTAATTTGTAAGAAGTTTAACATATTTTTTATCGGGAATATTTGGTGTTATTATCCTTACATCAACTCCTGCTTTAGCCGACTCGCAAAGAGCATCAGTCATGGCGTTTTCAAGCAGCAGGTAAGGCGTAGTTATATAACAGTATTTTCTTGAAGATTCTATAAGCTGCCTGTACATGCTCTCGATCGGATTATGAGGGTGATTTGCAGGCCCGTCTGAAACAACCTGAAGACAGGTATCATTAACTGTAAGGTCAGAAGCTGTCCTTTTAAAAGGAGAATAATCTATTAACTCTCCTTTTGAGCAAACTTCCCACATCTTAAGGAAAGTAACGGCAAGCCCCCAGACCGCATCTCCCTCTATTCTTATGGCAGTATCTTTCCAGACCCCAAAACGTCTTATAAGGTTTGCATATTCGTCTGCAAGGTTGATACCGCCGGTATAACCGATAACACCGTCAATGACTATATTTTTCTGATGGCTTCTGTAATTTAAGTAAAGCTTATCTACGTATTTGTGTATAGGATTAAAGACTCTTACATCAAAGCCTTCTGATATAAGTTTTTTATCAAAATCATTTGATGTTCTGAACATGGCACCAAAGTCGTCATACATAAACATGACTTTAACGCCTTCACTTATCTTTTCAAGTAAAAGCTCATGCATCCTGTCCCAAATGGCACCCTCTGCAACAATATAAAAGTTTATCATTATATATTCTTTGGCTTCTTTTATATCTTTAAAGATGCTCTCAAAGGCTGTCTCGCCAAATGGAAAATAGCTTACCTTATTGTTTTTATATACAGGAAAGCCTTCTTTTACAAGGTATTTTGATACCTTTGATGAATATACATGCTTATCTTCAACTAATTTTTCGTTGTCTTTATTAAACTCAAGAAAAGTATTACCATGTTTAAGCTTCCTAAGTACTTTCTTTTCAATCTTTTTCTTGCTGTCTGACTTGCCCCATAGCCAGAACATAATATGCCCCGTCATCGGGAGCATAAGAACTATACTGATCCAGGCAATTTTATATGAGTTGCTTAAAGAAGAATTTACAAGGGTCAGGATAACTACAAAGCTTAGTACTTCTATGGAAAAATAGAAAAATACGGCATATTCCTGAATAAGGCTTGTAACAAACACTATAAGCCCGATCTGTGCAAAAACAAGAGACGCTATAACAAGTGCTCTTATTATGCCGCTGATATGTATTTTAAATCTACCTTTCATTGTTTCTTTTTTCAATTTTTTTGTCAATCCTCTCGTTGATCCATTCTTTAAGTTCGTCGTCTACATTAGTAAATTTTAAGTCCGGGAAAGCGTTAACAAGACGTTTTTCAACAAAACTGAACTTGTTGGCGCTTTCAATATATCTGTCTTTAAGTTCAACCTTAAAGCCTTCATAGTTTTCTTTAAGACCTGCATAGCTGTCTTTGAGTTCAGTCTTAAAGCCTTCGTAGCTGCTTCTGATGGCTGCGATCTTCTTATCAAACTGTACAGTACAGATTACGGTATAAACGATATCTGCAGTAAATAAGGTAAAAATAATATACGCTGCTATCTTTCCTTCAAACTCAGGAATCTTTCCGATAAGTTTATCAATGGCAGGTTTTATAAAAAGCTGCATGGAAACAGAAAGAACACCCCAAAAAAGCGAAGCCCAAAGGCATATCCTTCCATTGAGATTCGGCTTCCAGTCTGAATAGTCCCACCATTTGGCGTGAAACAGTTTTTCCATAAGATAACTTGTAACGTATTCAAGCAAAGAAGCAACGAACATGCCTGCAAAAAATACCAGTACAAGATCGTCTTTAAAAGGAGTTGTGGCAAGCATTATTGCTGTCCCGCCGGCACCGTATATAGGGATAACGGGACCGTTTAGAAAGCCTCTGTTCGTGATCTTGTGATTTTTAATCGACACAAAGCAGCTTTCGTAGACCCATCCGATAAAAGCTGTAATGAAAAAGAAATAAAATATATAAAAGAATGATAATCCGAATATTTCAAAAGTCCACATATCTAGCCTCTCTTTTTTTCTTTTCAAATACTCTATTAAATATACACCAAAAGCGCTTCAAAGTCCATAAAACCACTTGATTTATTTAAAAATACAAATTACAATTTATCTGTGGGACAAGAAAGCATAAGGGAAATCTATTTGCTTTATATATTAGAGACGGGGTAAGAAAAATGATCACAAGAAAACTTGATCTTGATATAGCGCCATATATTCCTGTTGGAATATCAAAAGAAAAAATAGTCTTTTTTGATATCGAAACCACAGGTTTTGCGGCTGACGTATCTACCATGTACCTTCTTGGGGCGGTACTTTATGAAGATGATAAATGGGTGCTTTATCAGTGGTTTGCTGATGACAGACGCTCTGAAGAAAAGATAATAAACAGCTTTTTTGAAAGATTATCAGCAGATACCACCCTTGTATCTTTTAACGGAGTGGCCTTTGATGTAAACTTTATCGATAAAAGATGTAATAAATACGGCATCCCTTCTCCTCTTTCAAGTCTTAATCATCTTGACCTTTATAAGCTTGTAAGACCATATAAAGATCTTTTCAAATTGGAAAATTTAAAGCAAAAGACAATTGAAGTATTTATGGGTATAAACCGCGATGACAAGTATTCAGGCGGCGATCTTATAAAAGTATATGGTTCATATCTTATGGCAAAAGTAGCTGGAAAGCCTGAATGCTCTTCTATGTACGATCTTCTTATATTACATAACGAAGACGACTTAAAAGGGCTTGTTAAGCTATCAAAACTTCTTGAACTGCTTGAAAATATTTCAGAACCGTTTGTTGTGGGCGGAGCAAAGCTTGATTATGAAAATAATGTGCTTTCGGTTACGTTTCCTATCTGCATCAATATGGATAAAAGGTTTAAAGCAGAAAGAGATGGTATTTCACTTGTCGTATCCGGCAATAAATGCAAACTTACAGTGCCTTTGTATCACGACGAATTAAAATTTTTCTATCCGAACTATAAGGATTATTATTATGTTCCGTCTGAAGATATCGCCATACATAAAAGCGTATCTTTTTACGTAGATAAAGAGTATCGCACAAAAGCCAAGGCAGCAAACTGTTACAGTAAGCACACAGGAAGCTTTGTTCCTGAATTTGACGAGATCATATCTCCTTACTTTAAGATAGACTATCACGATACGGTTCTTTATGTGGAGACAACATCTGAATTTCTTTATAATACAGAACAGATCTCAGCTTATACAAGACATATTATAGATCATTTATTACACTAGAATAACGCAAAGAAAAAGAGGCAACCATAAAGGTTGCCTCAAAAATTCTTAAATTAATCCTGAGCGATGATTTCCTTCTTGTTGTAAGAACCACAAGCCTTACAAACACGATGTGGCATCATAAGAGCACCACACTTGCTGCATTTAACAAGATTAGGAGCTGTCATCTTCCAGTTAGCTCTACGGCTGTCTCTTCTTGCCTTAGAAGATTTATTCTTTGGACAAATTGACATTTTTTATTTACACCTCCTTAAAATTCTTAAAAATATCTTGAATCGCTGCCATCCTAGGGTCCGGAACAAAAGTATCACAATCACACTTCGAACGGTTTAGATTCTTTCCGCACACAGGGCAAAGTCCTGCGCAGTCTTCCATGCACAACACTTTATCCGGAAGATTAAGCATAAGTTCTTCTGCGATAAGAGAATCGGTATTAAGGCTGTTGCCTTCAATATAAGCCATCTCTTCATCGTAACTGCCGTTAAGATCGTATTCAAGATCTATATCACAGTTAACTTCACATGCAACGTCTTCAAGACATCTGCTACACGGAATATTAATAGTGTAGTCTGCATTACCTTTTATACTGACCGAAGTCTTGGATAAAGCGGTAATGTTAAGGTGCATTGGAGGTTTGTTCGTAATCTTGTATGAATTGCCGTTAAACTTAAGGTTTTCAAGCTCAAGCGGACATTCAAGAGATTTAACTTCTCCGGGAGTCATACAAACTTCGGATAAAGAAATAATCATCGATTCACTCTCCATTTATTGAAATCTAAAAATGACTTCAATATTCACACATTGACATATTATACAAGTTAGTCCCGCATTTGTCAACAATTAAATTAAAGCAAGTGTTTCACGGGCAATTGCAAGTTCTTCGTTGGTTGGGATAACAGCAACCTTAACCTTTGAATCAGGAGTAGAAATAACTACTTCTTCTCCGCGAAGCTTGTTCTTTTCATCATCGATCTTAACACCAAGATATGTAAGATTATCGCAGAATGCTTTTCTCATTCCGCCGTCATTCTCTCCTACTCCGGCTGTAAATACGATGGCATCAACACCGTTCATCTCTGCTACGTATGCACCGATGTAACGAAGTACTCTCTGTACATAAGCTTCAAGAGCAACCTTTGCCTGGTGATTTCCTTCTTTTGCTGCTTTTGCAACATCTCTGAAGTCGCTTGAAACACCGCTCATACCAAGAACACCAGACTTCTTGTTTAAGATGTTAAGCATTTCGTTAATATCTTTGCCCTCTTTATTAGCTATAAACTGGATAACTGCAGGATCGATATCGCCTGATCTTGTACCCATGATAAGACCTTCAAGAGGAGTAAGGCCCATACTTGTATCAAAGCACTTTCCGTTAAGTACTGCAGAAAGGCTGGCACCGTTTCCAAGGTGGCAAACGATAACCTTTGAGTTGTTCTTGTCAAGACCAAGAAGCTCTATAGCTCTTTTTGATACGAAAGAATGGCTTGTGCCGTGGAATCCGTATCTTCTGATATGATATTTCTCATAATACTCATAAGGAATACCATAAAGGTATGATTTTTCAGGCATAGTCTGATGGAAAGCTGTATCAAATACAGCAACATTTTTCTTGCCCGGCATAGCTGCTTCGCATGCCTCGATACCGATAAGGTTTGCAGGGTTGTGAAGAGGTCCGAGTTCGAAGCACTCTCTTATTACCTTCTTAACATCTGCATCTACTACGATTGACTCGCTGTATGTAGCGCCGCCGTGAAGTACTCTGTGGCCTACTGCTGAGATCTCGTCAACACTTCCGATAACGCCGTGAGCGCTGTCTACAAGAGCGTCAAGCACAAGCTTAACTGCTACTTCGTGATTATTCATAGGTGTTTCAAGAACGAATTCATCTTTGCCGGCAGGCTTGTGAGTAAGCTTTGAACCGTCAATTCCGATTCTTTCGCAAAGACCTTTTGCAAGTACGCTCTCATTATCCATATCGATAAGCTGATATTTAAGAGATGATGATCCGCAGTTTAAAACTAAAATCTTCATTACATTTTACCTTTCTATATAAAATCTACTGAATCTGACACTGAACAGCTGTAATGGCAACAACACCAACGATATCATCAGCTGAACAACCTCTTGAAAGATCGTTTACAGGAGCTGCGATACCCTGAGTCATAGGACCGTAAGCCTCAGCCTTAGCAAGACGCTGAACAAGCTTGTAACCGATATTTCCTGCGTCAAGATCAGGGAATACAAGAACGTTGGCCTTACCTGCCACCTCAGAATCTTTAGCTTTTGAAGCTGCAACTTCAGGAACGATAGCTGCATCAAGCTGAAGCTCGCCGTCAATCTTAAGCTCAGGATGCTCTTCTTTTGCAATTCTTGTAGCTTCAACAACCTTATCTACATCGGCATGCTTTGCGCTACCCTTTGAAGAATGTGAAAGCATAGCAACTTTTGGCTCTTTTCCAACAAGTGCTTTAAAGCTCTCTGCAGATGATGCTGCGATAGCTGCAAGCTCTTCAGGATTAGGATTCTGGTTAAGACCGCAGTCTGCAAATACGAATGTACCGTTTTCACCAAACTCACAGTTTGGAACAACCATAAGGAAGAATGCAGATACTAGTTTTGTACCAGGTTTTGTCTTAAGGATCTGAAGACAAGGACGAAGTGTGTCTGCTGTAGAGTGGCAGGCACCTGAAACAACGCCGTCTGCGTCTTTTGCCTTTACCATCATTACAGCAAAGTATGTATTGCTTGTAGTAAGGATCTTTCTTGCCTCTTCAGGTGTCATACCCTTTGATTTACGAAGCTCGGCAAAAAGATCAACATAAGAATCAAGTTTGTCGCTCTTAAGAGGATCAACGATAGTTGCCTTGCTGATATCAAAGCCGCCCTTTGCAGCGTCAGCTTTAACAGTCTCCTCATTACCGATAAGGACAACATTTGCAAAGTCTTCTTTGCAGATATCTGCAGCTGCTTTAAGAACTCTGGCGTCTTCACTCTCAGGAAGAACGATAGTCTTTAAATCGGATTTTGCACGTGCTTTAAGCTCATCAATAAAACTCATTTTATTATCTCCTTTCAAAGTCCGTAATTATCTAAATTATATACTAATTTCAGCTATTTAACAAGCGTGTACGAAAAATTAAACACGAAAAATAAATAGAACTTTTAAAAGCAAAAAGCCGGGATAATTAAATCCCGGCTTTTTGCGAAAGTATTATCTTATATTATTTTAAGCTTCTTTTTTCTTAAGGATAAGGTTTGTAACGATACCAAGGATAAGCGCACAAGCTACTGAAGTGATGGTTACTGATCCAAAGCTTACAGAAAGTCCGCCGATACCTGCGATAAGGATTACAGATACTACAAAAAGGTTTCTGTTGTCGTTAAGATCAACATTCTGGATCATCTTAAGACCTGATACAGCGATAAATCCGTAAAGTGCAACACAAACACCGCCCATAACACAGTTAGGGATTGTGGCAAGTACAGTTACAAAAGGAGCAAGGAAAGATGATACAATGGCAAGTACTGCTGTTGTAAGGATAGTTACTACAGAAGCGTTTCCTGAGATAGCCACGCAGCCGACTGACTCGCCGTATGTTGTGTTTGGACATCCGCCAAAGAATGCACCAACCATTGAACCCACACCGTCACCAAGAAGTGTTCTGTGAAGGCCCGGATTTTCAAGAAGGTCTTTTTCGATGATTGATGAAAGGTTCTTGTGATCTGCGATATGCTCTGCAAATACTACGAATGCAACAGGAACATAAGCTGCTGCGATTGTTCCTATATAAGCACCCATGCTGCCTGCTTCACCAAATTCATAACCGCCTTTAAATGCTGTAAGGAATGTGAAATCAGGATACCATTTCATATTTGAAAATGCGGAAAAATCAATAACTTTAAGAGCATCAATTCCGGCACTGTTTCCGATAAGAGTAAGGATAAGAGCAAGTACATAACCTGCGCATATACCGATGATAAATGGGATCATCTTGAACATCTTCTTGCCGTATACCGAGCAAAGCATTGTAACAAAGAGAGTTACAAGACCGCAGATAAGGCAGATATATGGAGAAGCGAGCTGGGCACCGTCGGCACCGAATACTTTTCCTGTTGTAAGATCGCCTACTGCATTTCCTGCAAGTGAAAGACCGATGATAGCAACTGTAGGTCCGATTACGACTGCAGGCATAAGTTTGTTGATCCAGTTTACACCTGATACCTTAACTATAATAGCAAGGATAACATAAACAAGACCTGCAAATGCGGCACCAAGGATAAGGCCAAGGTAACCGAGTGACATTGATACACCGCCTGCAAATGCGGCGAACATGGAACCGATAAATGCGAATGAAGAACCAAGGAATACAGGGCTCTTAAACTGTGTAAAAAGAAGGTACACAATAGTTCCGACACCTGCACCAAAAAGTGCGGCGCTTGTAGACATGCCGTTGCCGATAATAGCAGGAACGGCGATTGTTGCAGCAAGGATAGCAAGAAGCTGCTGGAATGCAAAAACAAGGGTCTTTGCAAATCCCGGTTTGTCGTTTACATCATAAGTAAGTTTCATGGTTCATTAACCTCCGTATATTTCGCACACACTGATGCGAATTAATATTTATTAAAACGCGGCTTACCGCGAATTAACCGAAAAGTTCAACGCTAAGACTGTCTTCGTAAGGCGGGATCTTTACTTTTATGATCTCTGATTTGGATGTAGGAACATTTTTGCCTACAAAATCTCCTCTTATAGGGAGCTCTCTGTGACCTCTGTCTACAAGGACAGCAAGCTGTATGGCAGAAGGTCTGCCGTTTGAAATAAGGGCTTCCATAGCGGCTCTTGCTGTTCTGCCGGTATAAAGAACATCATCAACCATTATCACTTTTTTGTCTTTAATGTTTATGTCGATCTTTGAGTCATGGATAACAGGCTCTGTAGCTTCTTTTTTAAGATCGTCTCTGTAATAGGTAATGTCGATCTCTCCTACGGGAACCTCTGTATTTTCTATCTGTTTGATGTTATCTGCAATAATCTTTGCAATAGGAACGCCTCGGCGTTTGATACCCACAAGAACAACATTTTCAGGACCGTTGTTTTTTTCGAGGATCTCATGGGATATTCTTTTTAATGCTCTTAGTACTGCTGCTTCATCAAGTATGGTTGCTTTATAATTTGCCATGTTTTCCTCCTTGATCTTAGTAATAAAAAACGCTTTGGCCATTAAGACCAAAGCGAGTACACACTTAAATATGCCTGCATATATACAGACTTCTATTATGTATCCTTGCCGGTCTCTCTGTACCGAATTTTAAAGGAATCTTTAAACCTTTATTATTATGTCATAACAAGTTTGCTTTGTAAATATTATTTTATATTAATTATACTAATAGCTTTATACCGGATTTATCTCATACGCTCTTTCAAGAGCTTCATCAATATGTCTGCAGATATTGTTTTTGCCGATCTTTTTATCAAATCCGGCCTTTTCCATAGCCTTCATAGGCTGCTCATTAACATGTGAAAGAATAAGTGTTATGTTTTTCTTTTCACAGGTTTCTTTTATCTGCTCCATGGTGTGAAGTGCGGTGGCATCAAGAACGTTTACACATCTCATTCTTAAGATGACACATGTGTCATTTTCATCTGAGATAATATCAAAAAGCTTGTTTGCGGCTCCAAAGAACATAGGTCCGCTGATCTCATATACATAAGTATGAGGAGGAACCTCTTTTAAAGAAAGAGATTCAGGATCATTTTCTTCATCCACATATTTCCAGCTTTCAATCTCTGTAAGGTCGCTCATTCTCTTCATAAAGAGTACGCATGTAAGAACAAGACCTACTCCTATTGCAACAACAAGGTCAAAAGCTACAGTTAATACAAAAGTAACCACAAGTATAAGGTTATCAAAGAATGATGCGGTTTTAAGAAGATGTACAACCTGTCTCCAGCCTGACATATTATAAGCAACCATAAAAAGTATTGCTGCTATTGTAGGCATAGGTATAAGTGCTGCGTATGGCATAAGCACAACAAGTACAAGTAAAAGCACTATTGCATGAACCATACCGGCTATAGGTGTTCTTCCGCCGTTTTTAATGTTTGCTGCAGTTCTAGCGATAGCACCTGTGGCAGGAATGCCGCCAAATAATGCTGAAGCGATGTTGCCTGCGCCCTGAGCTATAAGTTCCTGATTGCTTCTGTGCTTGCTTCCTATCATTCCGTCTGCAACAACTGCAGAAAGAAGTGACTCTATAGCAGCAAGTACAGCTATTGTAAATGCGTTTGGAAGCGCTGTTATTATGCTCTCTTTTGTAAGAGAAGGAAGTGTAAATGCAGGAAGCTTGCTTGAAATGGTATAAAGATCTCCTATGGTGTTAACTTTCATGCCAAAACCTTTAACCATTATTATACCAACAAATACAGCAATAAGAGAACCGGGTATCTTCTTTAAAAATCCCGGAACATAGTTCCAGACAATAAGCACAAAAAGACATACAAGTCCTACGATAAGTGCTGAAATATTGATAGTATTAAGGTTTGAAAAGATACCTTTAAGCTTATCTGCTGTTTCTATAAGAGGCTCATCAGAAACAATGGTAAGGCCCATAAAATCTTTGATCTGTCCGATAAGGATAGTTAAAGCGATACCTGCAGTAAATCCTGTTGTAATTGTATACGGGATATATTTAATAAGGCTGCCGAGCCTGAAAAGTCCAAGAAGGATAAGGATTATACCTGCAAGAACTGTTGCTATAATAAGCCCGTCCATTCCTTCTTTTGCAACAATACCTGCAACGATCGTTGCAAACGCTGCCGTTGGGCCTGCTATCTGTACTCTGCTTCCGCCAAGGAAAGATATAACAAAACCTGCAACAATAGCAGTATATATACCTTTTTCAGGAGTTACACCTGAAGCAAGAGCAAGTGCTATAGAAAGAGGAAGGGCAATTATTGCGACGATGATACCTGCAACAAGGTCCTTTATAAACTGCTCTTTAGAATAAGTTTTCATTACCGAAAAAAGCTTCGGCTTTAGTTTTTCATTTGATTTCATAAAAATAACCCTCGTTATTTAAAATTTTGATAAACACCGAGGGTTATTAAATCATAAATTAAAATAAAAATCAATGACTAATTGCTATTTGTTACAGAGCCCATAAAATAAAAGCCCTTGCATTCATCTAATGTAACCGTAACAAATTTGCCGATAAGAGAATCGTCGCCTTTAAAATGTACAAGAAGATTATTTGAAAGTCTGCCGGTAAGAAGGTCTTTGTTTTCTTCGTTAACACCCTCTACAAGGACAGTCATTTCTTTCCCGGTAAGTTTAGCGGTTTCACTAAGAGTACTTTCATTAACCACCTTCATAAGACGCTCATATCTGTTTTGGATAACATCTTCCGGGACCTGATCTTCCATTGAGGCAGCAGGAGTTCCGCTTCTTTTACTGTACTGAAAAGTATAGGCTCCTATATAATGTGATTCTTTTACAAGGTTAACGGTATCAATAAAATCTTCTTCCGTTTCGCCCGGGAAACCTACGATTATATCTGTGGTTATAGCTATCTCAGGGATTGCAGCCCTAATCTTTTTTATAAGTTCAAGGTAGTGCTCTCTTGAATATCTTCTGTTCATCCTTCTTAGCACTTCTGTAGAACCTGACTGAACAGGAAGATGTATATGTCTGCAGACCTTAGGGTTCTTTGCGATCACATCTATAAGCTCATCTGAAAGGTCCTTTGGATGGCTTGTCATAAATCTTACTCTTTCGATTCCGTCAATTTTGCAGACTTCGTTTAAAAGACTTGCAAAGCTTACAGGATCTGCAAGTGTTTTTCCGTATGAGTTAACATTTTGTCCAAGAAGCATTATCTCTTTTACTCCGTCAGAAGCTAAAGCTTTAATTTCGGCTAAAATAGCCTCCGGAGTTCTGCTTCTTTCTCTTCCTCTTACATAAGGTACAATGCAGTAGGTACAGAAATTGTTGCATCCGTACATGATATTTACACTTGCCATAAACGGCAGTTTTCTCTTGTCTTCTTTGATCCTTGTTATAGGCTCTTCTTCAACAATAGGTTTTCCCTCAGGCCAGACATCACATATAAGAGCATGTTTAACCTTAAGCTTACCGTTCTTTTTAACAGGATGAGCCTTGTTGTACTCTCTTTTTTCAAAAAGCTCATTTACAAGGTCTTTGAATTTGTAAAGGTTATGGGTACCAAAGATAAGATCAACGAAAGGATAGCTTTTCTTTATCTTTTCAACTTCGTCAGGCTCCTGCATCATACATCCGCAGATAGCGATCACCATATCCTTATTTGTTTCTTTGTATTTTCCTGCAAATCCAAGATGACCGTATAGTTTGGTGTTTGCGTTTTCTCTTACTGTACAAGTATTATATACGACAAAATCGGCATTCTCGTCTTCGGTTATCTCATAACCGAAGCTTTCAAGAATGCCGGCAATCTTTTCACTGTCTCTGGCGTTCATCTGACAGCCAAATGTCATTACACAAGCTTTCATTTTCTGATATTTCCGTTTCCATGAATCAAATATTTATATGTTGTCATTTCATTAAGACCCATTGGGCCTCTGGCATGAAGCTTTTGCGTGCTTATGCCGATCTCGGCACCAAGACCGAATTCAAATCCATCTGTAAATCTGGTGGATGCATTATGATAAACGCAGGCAGAATCAACTTCCTTAAGGAATTTTTCTGCTGCAAGATCATCATTTGTAATAATACTGTCGGAATGGTGAGTTCCGTATTTATTGATATGCTCTATGGCTTCATCAAGACTGTCAACGGTTTTGACAGAAATAATTCGCGCAAGATATTCTTTGTAAAAATCTTCCTCTGTTGCCTCGTTTATATCAGGGCAAACTTTTCTTGCTCTTTCATCACCTCTTATCTCTACATCTGCAGCAAAAAGAGCTTCTTTTATAACAGGAAGAGCTTTTTTTAAGATATTACTGTGAATAACCAAAGATTCAGCAGCGTTACAGACACCGAGCCTTTGAGTTTTTGCGTTGATTATGATCGGAACGGCCATATTAAGATCGGCGTCTTCATGAATATATATGTGGCAGTTTCCTGTACCTGTTTCAATAACTGGTATGGTGGCATTATTTACCACGTTATTAATAAGGCCTGCTCCTCCTCTTGGAATGAGAAGATCCACATAGCTTTTAAGCTTCATAAACTCATTTACTATTTCTCTGTCTGTATTGTCAATGACCTGAATGCAGTTTGGATCAACTCCGTTTTCATTTAAAGTATTCCTTATGGAATCAGCAATAGCTATCATGGAGTTAACTGCATCTGAACCGCCTCTTAAAATACAGGCATTTCCCATCTTAAAGGTAATTCCGAAGGCATCTGAAGTTACGTTAGGCCTTGATTCGTAAATGATTCCGATAACTCCCATAGGAACCCGCACTTTTTCAATAACAAGACCGTCTTCTCTGGTGTATGTATCCATTACTTCACCAAGAGAACTTTTAAGAGCGGCAAGGTCACAAAGACCGGTTGCCATAGACGTTATTCTTTGATCGTTAAGGATAAGCCTGTCAAGAAGCCCTTCTGACATGCCGGATTCTTTAGCTTTTGCGTAATCCTTTTCATTTGCAGCAATTATCTTTGAGCTGTCTTTTTTAAGACCTTCGGCAGCCTTGATAAGTATATCGTTCTTTTCTTTTTCTGTAAGATTTGAAAGTTCTGTGGCTGCCTTTTTTGCTCTTTTACCAATATTAATTAAATACTCGCTCATTTTTATATCTCCCCTTATAAAAACAATTTCCCTAAAAATTTCTGAAAAAATATCTGTTTTCTGATATCAATGTATCATATTTTTTGTCGTATTCATTGCAAGGCAGTTCGTCAAAGATCTGAAAGTCAAGCGCCAGAGCTACTTTGTGAAGATTTGGCATATCGTATTTGCTAAGGTATCTGTCATAATACCCGCCGCCGTATCCAATCCTGCCGCCATTAAGGTCAAAGGCAAGCCCCGGCATAATATACTCAATACTCTGAGACCTGTTTGGGTAATAGGTATCGTTGCTGTCAGGCTCTTCAAGATTATATTTTACTTTGATGAATGGGGTATTTTCATTGATCTTTACAAATACCATATAACCTTCGCCAAATTCATCTATTATAAGCTTTGGAACAGCTACTATCTTGCCATCTTCAATTGCTCTTTTAATAAGACTTCTGGTGTTTATCTCATAGTCTTTGGAACAATATGGCATGATAACGTCTGCGTTTTTATAACTTTCAAGCTGACAGTACTCATCGATTATAACCTGCGAAAGCTGATTGATATTTTCAAGACCCAGCATCATTCGCTGATTCTTGACAAGTTCTCTGTATTCATTTTTTGTCAGCATATCACCCATATATATTTCCCCCTAAAGTTCATTATTGAAGATTTTTCTTATGAACTTTTGTAATACTGCCATCTTCATTAACAATGCTGATGTTATCAAGCTGGCCTGCAAGATTCATCTTAACAGATTCAATATATTCTCTTCTAAGTTTAGCCTGCTCTTCTTTTTCTTCGGAGTTTAGGCCTTCATTTTGAGACTTATGATAAAGCTCGTTGATACGGGCTATTCTTTCATCCATATTCATATTATATCATCCTTTTTGTCCGGCGTGAAAAAGTGTACCAACATTTTTCCCTTCAATAACATCGTATAAGGTATTCACATTTTCGCCGTTGATTATAACCATATCTATTCCTGCGGCAGCAGCTATGCCTGCGGCCTTAAGCTTTGCGGCCATGCCTCCTGTGCCAACATCTGAGCCTGCTCCTTTTCCCATAGACATAATGCTGTCAGAAAGCTCTGTTACTTCGTTTATAAGCTTTGCATCAGGGTTTTCTTTAGGGTTGTCTGTATACAGACCGTCAATATCAGATAAAAGCACAAGAAGATCTGCACCTGTAAGCGAGGCAACAATGGCACTTAAGGAATCGTTATCACCAAAATCGATCTCGTCTGTGGCTACGGTATCATTTTCATTTACCACAGGAATAACATCGAATTTAAGAAGTTCGGCAAAGGTATTTACAGCATTTCTTTTACTTGTCTCATCATCCACTGTGTATTTAGTCATAAGAACCTGAGCTGTATTTTTGTGATACTCATTAAAAAACTTTTGGTAAATGGTCATAAGTCTTGCCTGACCTACTGCTGCGCAGGCCTGCTTTTCGGATGTTTCTTTCGGCTTTTTCTTAAGCCCCAAAAGGTCTCTTCCTGCAGCTATGGCACCTGAACTTACAAGTATTACTTCTTTTCCGCTGTTATGCAGATCTGTAAGGACTCTAACCAGTTTTTCCATCTTAAGAAGGTTGATCTTCCCTGTGTTTTTATGGGTCAGGGTCGAAGAACCTACTTTGACAACAATACGTTTTTTGCTTTTTAATTTACTTCTGTCAGACATTGACGCTATTCTCCTTATTAATTATACTCTCCGCTACTTTTATGCCATCGACGGCGGCTGAAGTTATACCGCCTGCATATCCTGCGCCCTCTCCGCAGGGATATACACCATTTATATTTGCCATAAGGCTTAAGTTATCCCGAAGGATACGAACAGGACTTGATGTTCGGCTTTCAACGGCTTCAAGAAGCGCGTCGCCATCATCAAAACCCGATATTTTCTTTCCGAAGGCATTTATGCCCTCTATTATAGCTTCTGATATAAAATCAGGCAAGACATTTCGCAAATTTCCAAAGGCATGATCGCCTTTTATACATGGAGTAATGCTGCCAAAGCTTTCAGTTTTTTTGTTTTCTTTAAAATCTTCAAATCTTTGCACAGGAACACTGCCGTTGCCGCAATTGTATGCTGCCTCTTCTAAAGAACGCTGCAGCTCCATACCGCCAAAAAGCTCACCCTTAAAATCATCTGGGGTAATATTTACAACTATAGCACTGTTTGCATTTTTGCCGTCTCTTTTTGAATAGCTCATTCCGTTTACCGCAAGCCTGCCTTGTTCAGAAGACGCATTAACTACGTAGCCTCCGGGGCACATGCAAAAGCTGTATACACTTCTGCCTTTTTCTGTGGTATAAGTCAGCTTATAATCTGCAGGAGGATAACTTTTATAATCATCTCCGTATTGGCTTTTACCTATTGTGTCCTGAAGATGTTCGCATCTTACTCCCATTGCAAATGCTTTTGGCTCCATCTTTAGTGACTTTGAAAGCATTATAAATGTGTCTCTTGCAGAATGCCCTATAGCAAGAACAACGTTATCTGTTTCATATACGCTTCCGTCCTCACATTTAACACCGGTTATATGACTGTTTGAATAAAGGAGCTCTGCTACTTTTGTGTTAAAATGGAATTCTCCGCCCATTTGAATTATCTTTTCACGCATATTTTTAATAACATTGCGTAAAACATCGGTTCCAATATGAGGCTTGTTTAAATATACGATGGAAGGATCTGCGCCAAAACCTGCAAAAGTTTCAAGTACAAAACGTATACGGCCAAAGGTGTCTTTAACCATGGTGTTAAGCTTACCGTCAGAAAAAGTACCTGCTCCCCCCTCTCCAAACTGTACGTTTGTCTCAGGGTCAAGCTTTCCTGTCTCCCAGAAAGCGTCCACCTTTTTTGCTCTTTCATCTACGCTACCACCTCTTTCAAGCACTATTGGTTTAAAACCTGATAACGCCAGAACATAGGCACAAAAAAGCCCTGCAGGACCGCAGCCTACTATAACAGGCCTTGCCCCGGGCTCTTTATTAAGACTTGTAACTTTATATATTACTTCATTTGATCTTGTGGCTTCTTTACATTTTTTTAGTATCTTATCTTCGTTATTTGCTGCAATATCAAGCGAATACGTATAAAAGATACTGTCTTTTTTTCTTGCATCTATGGACTTTTTAACTATCTTTAATGACTTAATATCACTTACCGGTATCTTAAGTTTTGACGCAGCCTTAAATTTAAGCTTGTCTTCACTTTCGTCTTTGGTAAGTTTTATCTGATTGATCCTTATCATATAATAATTCCTTTTATGGCTCTATATGCGGAGGCAAATGCCCACTGGAGATTATAACCGCCGCATATTCCGTCTGTATTTAATACTTCACCTGCAAAAAACAGGCCTTTTCTATATCGTGATTCAAGGTTGTCTGTTACTTCGAAAAGGGAAACTCCGCCTCGTGTAACCTGTGCATCATCAAATCCCTTTTTCTCTTTTGCTGAAACAGGGAATTTTTTGATAAGTGTTACAAGGGATAAAAGCTCAGCTTCACTGATGCATGCAATATCCTTATTTTTATCTAAATTATTAAGAAGTAGTCTTCCAAGGCTTTTGGCATATAGCCCGTCAAAAAAGGTCCTTACCGGAAAAGCTGAGAGAGTTTTTACTCTTTCAGTTAAAAAGCTGAAAGTGTCTTCTTTGCTAAGCTCCGGCAAAAGGTCAAGATATAAGGTTATGTTTTTATCTATGTAGCCTGAAATATCCATAACAGGTATTCCGCTTATTGAATTTTGAGTAAACTGGATCTCGCCTTTATCAAAAAGACCCGAATCTGTATAAACTGCAGCATTTATTCGAAGACCTGATAAGCTTTTAAGGCACATATCATCAAAATAAAAACCGCTAAGTGCGGGAACTTCAGGTACAATTTTGTGCCCGAAGCTTTCTGCGATCTTGTATCCAAGGCCCGTAGAACCTGACTTTGGCATAGCAAGGCCGCCTGTGCATACAAGAACTTTATCGCAGGTATAGCTGTAAGAATCTGTATTTACATTAAATCTTGAAGTTCCTTCATCATATGTAACTGATACTATATTCTGATTTGTCTTGCACTTAACAGGTGATGCGTTTAATGCAGAAATGATTACATCAGTAAACTCTCCGGCATTTCGCATCATAGGATACACGTAACTGCCGTTAAAATAAGGCTCTATACCGATGCTTTTAAATGTACTGATGGAATCTTCAGGCCCAAAAGCTTCAATGATCTCCATTGTTTTTTCGATATCATCTGAATAATAGCATTCTTTGCCTATATTGAGGTTGGTATAATTGCATCGTCCGCTTCCCGTTAGCGATAATTTCTTTCCAAAAACCTCATTTTTCTCAAGAAGTGTCACATTCATTTTTTTGTTTCTTGAAAGGAGCGCTGCAAAAAGGCCTGCTGCTCCGCCGCCTATAATGATAACATCCATATCAGATATCCCTTGTATAGCCAATGCTGTTTAATATCTCATTCTGCTTATCTTCCATAACGGCTCGCTCATCATCTTCCATGTGGTCATAGCCAAAAAGATGAAGCATGCTGTGTGCCACAAGAAAAGCAAGTTCACGAAGAGGGCTGTGTCCAAAGCTTTCGGCCTGTTCGTAAACCTTATCTGTAGAAATAACAATATCTCCAAGTAAAAGTTCTCCGGTCTCCGGGTTAAATGCACCTTCCCACTCATCTTCAAGCTTTGAAAAATCTGAAGGAGCCGGAAAATCGTTGTTTGGAAACGATAAAACATCTGTAGCCCTGTCAATGTTTCTGTTTTCTTTGTTTATTTCTTTTATAACTTCGTTATTTGTAAGAAGAACGGAAACTTCCGCATCATATGGGCATTTTTCAAAGTCAAGAGCCGCATTAATTGTATTTTTAATAACTGTTTCGTAATCAAAATCAGGCACTTTAACGTCTTTAACTTCATCTATCTCAATGTTTACTGTCATTAAGCCATGCCTCCTTCTTTTACAGCTTTTATATAAAATGTTTTTAATGTCTTATAATCTGCAAGTGATATTCCGCAGGAATCTAGAATACCTGTCTGTAATCTTGAATCAAAAATGCCGTTTACAAGCTTTTCTGGGGATAATGAGATCTTCTTTTCTCCTGAAGTGCTGTTCATAAATTCAAGAGAACTTAATATGCTGTCAGACAGCATTACTATGGTACTTTCAGGCGATTTGGGAGCGCCTACTTTAGAGTTGTGCTCTTTGATTATATTTATAACTTCCACAGGAAAGTTATTTTTCTTTGCAAGTATAATACCCTCTTTAATGTAGTTTGCACTGACGGTCTTTCCTATCTCGTGATACATGGCGCCCGCTCTTGCAAGTAGATCGTCGGCATCTATAAGAGCTGCGGCTTTTGCGGAAATACTCGCGCATTTAAGAGAGTGGGCATAAATATCAGGGCACTTTTCTTTAAATTCCGCAAGAAGCTTATATTCCGGAGCAAGTATGGCGGTAAGCTCTGTGATAAGCTTTTCTTCTGATTTATCTTCTGCAATAACCTCTTCTTTGACTTCTGCTTTTGCTTCTTTTGTTGTTTCTGCTTTGGTTTCTTCAATAACAGGACTTTTAGCAGATGTATTTTCATCAGCCAAAGAAGGCATATTTATCTGTTCTTTGTTTTTTTCGATTTCTTCCATGGCTATAATTGTTTCCACCGCATCAAAGCTTTCCTTTGCAGGAACATTAATCTTTTCTTCGGTGTCTTTACTTAAGACGGAATGCAAAATAAAAACAAATAAAACTGCACCAAGAAGAGTTGCAATATCGTATATCAGCCCCGAATCCATAAGTCTGTTTATGTCAAAACTACAGGTTATGAGTTTAAGGGTTACATTGCATGAAATAAGGATAATACAAACGTAAATAAGGTTTTTAATGCCCTTAAAAAACTTTGAGACCATAATAACTATGGCACACATGATAAAGTTGTATACCATGGCTTCAGTTGGATCTCCTGTTGAAACGGACATAAGAAATATGGATAAAACAGCAATAAAAAAGCTTAGAGAAATATCTACAAATGATGCAACAAGAACCGCTCCGGTTATCCATAAAAAATAAATATCAAAGATCCCGTTAATAAAAGAAAACACAACAGACAGGCAAAAGCCTGCGGCGATCACCCATCTGTAATGTTTAAAAGTACATTGAAATTTTGAACTTTTAATGTAAAAAACTGTGATAAAAGTTAACAGAAACAAAAACAAAACAGCCCTTGAAACTTCTACAAAGCTCATTTCTTTAAAGAAAGAAAAAACAAAAACGGTAAAAAAGCCCACCACCGCCATAGCAAGAGCCATGAGGTTGTCATAAAGTCTGTAATGATTTGTACTTGCCACTTTATCTTCCATTATTTATTTACCTTTCTGCGTTCTTTATAAGCATTTTTAGCGTCAAAATCATCATATGCCTTAACGATCTTTTGTACAAGCGGATGCCTTACAACGTCTTTGTTAGTAAGAAATGAAAATCCTATATCATCAATTCCGCCAAGTACTTTTAATGCCTGGTCAAGACCTGAGACCTGACCGCTTGGCAGATCTTTTTGAGTCTGATCGCCTGTGATAACAACTTTTGAGCCAAAACCTATTCTTGTAAGGAACATCTTCATCTGTGCAGGGGTTGTATTTTGCGCCTCATCAAGAATGATAAAAGCATTATCAAGAGTACGGCCACGCATATAAGCAAGAGGAGCAACTTCAATAAGCCCCTTTTCGCTGTTCCTTAAGAAAGACTCTGCGCCCATAATGGTATTAAGAGCATCATATAAAGGACGAAGGTACGGATCAACCTTGCTTTGAAGATCTCCCGGCAAAAAGCCAAGCTTTTCTCCGGCTTCTATAGCAGGTCTTGTAAGGATGATACGACCTACCTGGTCGCTCTTAAAAGCTGCAATAGCCATAGCCATAGCAAGATAAGTCTTTCCTGTACCTGCAGGTCCGACTCCAAATACTATCATCTTTTCTCTGATGTTATCAACATATTTCTTCTGACCTAAGGTTTTTGGTTTAATAGGTTTGCCGGCGATTGTCCTGCAAACAAGATCTTTATCGATCTCTGTTAATACTTCTTCTTTTTCGTCAAAGGTAAGAGAAAGAGCATAATTAACCTGCTGCTCTGTTATCTCGTTTCCCCTTTTTGAAAGTTCTATAAGCTGATTAATAACCCTTGATGCCTTAACAACCTGGGTTTCATCACCAATAAGTTTAATCCCGTTATCTCTGGCAACCAAAGTAACATTTAAGGTCTTTTCGATATTTTTTGCATAGGAGTCATAGGAGCCAAACACATTATTCTGGTGTTCGGCAGGAATATCGAGTATTTGTTCAAGTATTGCCATAAGTTATATTTTTCCCCTTTTTAAGCAATATGTATTTATTTACAGTTTTCAAGGATCTTAAGTACAAGTTCATACATTCTTTCTGTAGACTTAATGCCAAGTTTTTCTCTTACCGAGTGTACGTCTCTAAGATCAGGGCCAAATGATATGGCATCAAGACCCGGCATCTTATCTATAAGAAGGCCGCACTCAAGTCCGCCGTGAGTAGCTGATATAACGGCATCTTTACCTGTAATATCTTTATAAGCTTTGCAGCAAAGATCACGGATAGGTGATTCTTTTGAGTATTCCCAGGCAGGATATTTACCGCTTACTTCGTATCTTCCGCCAAAAAGTTCTACAATAGTGTTAAGGCGGGCAAGAAGCTCTTCTTTTCTGCTACCGACACTTGATCTTACTGAGTAAGAGAAATGAAGGCTGTCATCTTTAAGCTCAAGTACGCCCATATTAAGAGAAGTTTCAACAAGGCCCTTTATATCCATGCTCATGTTCTGAATGCCGTAAGGGAGTATGTTAAGAAGCTTAAGGATCTTAACGGTATCACCTGAATTAACGGCTTTTTCATTGCAGTCTATCTCTTTTACAGAGGTTCTGATATCAGGGTCTGATGTCTTAAATTCATTTTTAAATATCTCTGAATATTCATTAACAATATTAAGGAACAGATCAACATCTTTTCTCTTTACTGAAACAACAGCTGTTGTCTTAAGAGGAATGACATTGTCAAACTTACCGCCGTAAAGCTTTACAAGCCTTAAATTAACATGCTTTGATGCATCAAAAAGCATCCTTGCCATAAGTCTGTGGCTCATACCACGCTCTTTATCGATATCACAGCCTGAATGACCGCCAAGAAGTCCGTCTATAACTATCTCAAAATACTTGCTTGAAAATGCATCTTCTCTGTTAACAGGAAAATCAGCATTATATCTGGCTCCGCCTGCACAGCCTACAGTAAATACGCCTTCTTCTTCTGAGTCAAGATTAATAAGAGTCTTACCCTTAAGTACAGAAGTATCTAGAGCTGCAGCCCCAAACATACCTGTCTCTTCATCAACCGTAAATACTGCTTCAATGGCAGGTGCTTTAACGGCAGGATCATCAAGGATCGAAAGGATTGAAGCTACGGCTATGATGTTATCTCCGCCAAGAGATGTTCTGTCGGCATATAAAAATTCACCGTCACACATAAGCTTTATAGGTGTAACAGCCATATCGATATCATAATCATCTTCTTTTGCGCAAACCATATCAAGATGTCCCTGTAAAATAACAGGAGCGCTGTTTTCATAGCCTGCAGATGCATCCTTATAGATGATAACATTGTTCATGTCATCCTGAATGTACTTAAGGTTATGTTCTTTAGCAAATTTAACGCAAAGATCGCTAATGGCTTTGGTGTTACCCGAACCATGAGGAACACTGGATAAATACTCAAAATATTCGAAAACCTTTGCCGGTTTTAATGATTTAATTTCCATAATTTACTACCTCTTTTGCTAGTTTTCTTACTCTAAATATTCTAACATATTAAAATAAAAAAGACCACAGAAAATGTGGTCTTCTTTTTGAATTACTTATATTTACGTTTTCTAGCAGCCTCTGATTTCTTCTTACGTCTAACAGATGGCTTCTCATAATGCTCTCTCTTGCGGATCTCCTGCTGGATACCTGCCTTTGCGCAGTTTCTCTTGAAACGGCGAAGAGCACTGTCTAATGATTCGTTCTCTTTTACGATAACGTTTGACATAAACTCACACCTAACCTCCCCTCCAGTTGTAGATTGTGCTAACAACTGTTTGGGTTTATTTATAGCACATAATCAATCATATATGGTAAACCCACGTTTGTCAAGCATTTTTTTGTTTTGAAGAAAAAAATCACGGAAGTTCTTCAAATTTATACAATGCTCTTGTAAGTCTGTTGTGCTTGATCAAAAGATCAAGTGCGGTATTGATCTCACGCATATAAATATCAGACATAAGCTCATTTTCTGTAAATGTGCATCTGTCTATAACGACATATCCTGTAAAATAATTTTTGATGTGAAGAGGGAAAAACTCATATACGTGACTTAAGCCCTCTCTTTCTATCACATGCGGTACCATATCTGAAGACGAAAAAGCAGGAAGATCCACAAAATCTTCGTTTTCATAAGAAAGGATCGAAACCATTTTGTCAGGAATGTTACCTGAAAACTCGTAATCTTCAAAACCTGATTCTAAGGACGCCACAAGGTTTTCCGGCATGCAAAAATAAAAAGAATATGCACCAAGCATCTTAACGTGGCTTTGAAGATGAGACTTAAAGCTTACGAGATTCTTTTGCTCTGAAAGATCTGCTATCATCTCCATAGAAGCTATGCCTATATCAACAGTCATATTTCTGTCAAAGGAATATATTTTTCTAAGTTCGTTAATGTTGTTATCAATATCATTATGACAGCCGCAGCTTTCAAGATAAACAGGGTGACATTCGGATCTTACCTCGTCAATTTCTTTACCGTCTATTATATCTGCCATGGTTTCCAGTACTTTTTTACCTGAAGCGTATACGTCTCTGTTAATGCTTGTAATACGAGGTACGGAATTTCTTCCGTCAAAATCGTAATCAAAACCGGTTATGATAACGTCTTCAGGTACGCGTATACCATGCTGCTGAAAAACAAGCAATACACCCTGAGCTATCCAGTCAGATGCACAGACAACTGCATCCGGAAGAGGCTTTGAGACCAGTTTTTCTCCTATCCTTACGCCGTAATGCTTTAAAAAGTCACCGTAGTAGAAGTTGGTACATTCATCAAAAGAAAGACCGTTATCTTCAAGAGCAAGCTGAAAACCAAGCTTTCTTTCGTTGCTGTCAATATTATCAGGGGCTCCTGCAAGAAAAACAAAAGACTTGCAACCATGTACTTTGATGAGATGAGAAGTCAGCTCAAACATAGAGTTGACATTTTCGCCGCCCACAAAAGTCATACCTTCGATCTTGTCGTCAACACTGACACAAGGAACACCTGACTTAAGTATTTTATCAACCAGATAAGACCTCACTTCTTCATCATAGATAACACTGCCAAAGAAGATAATACCGTCAAAGCTTTTAAGGTTTGCCACATCAAATAAAGCCATTTCACCTGCATTGTTTAAGCTTGCGTTATTTGAATTAAATTGTGTCTTAAAGATATAAAGGTCGTAATCTTTTCTGTCTGCAGAATTGATAATGCCTTTAAGCATTTCTCTTCCGTATTCGCGATGCATCATATTGCAACCAAGTACCGCTATTTTCTTCCTACGGTTCTCACCCATTATAAAACACCCTCAAATTTATATTTTTTGAAAATTCATAAATAATAAACAAAACCGATAAACATATCAGCTTATCGGCTTTTGTTTACTGTATTTAATTATAACATGGACTCAATTACTTTTAAAGACTCATTTATGGCATCTTGAAGTTTTTCAGGTGATTTTCCGCCTGCCTGAGCCATATTTGGACGGCCGCCACCGCCACCTCCTACAACAGGAGCAATGGCTTTAATGATGTTGCCTGCGTGAGCACCTGCCTTCATGGCCTCATCTGTAGCCATGGCAAGAAGGCTAACCTTACCGTCTTTGTTTGAACCAAGGATAACGATACATTCGCCAAGCTTAGCCTTCATCTCATCGCCAAGATTACGAAGTCCGTTCATATCTACATCAGGTACTGCAGTTGCAAGAACTTTAACGCCCTTGATCTCAGTTACTTTATCTGTTACATCACCCATAGACTGATTTGCAAGTTTAGTCTTAAGGCTTTCGTTTTCTGAAGATAATGATTTGATCTCTGCCTGCATTGAAGCGATCTTGCCTGCAAGTTTATCAGGCTCGCACTTAGCTTCAGCAGCGGCAGCCATATATTTTTCTTCGATATCTTTGTAATAAGCAAATACGTTGTCGCCTGTGATAGCTTCGATTCGGCGAACACCTGCTGCAACACCGCTTTCTGAAAGTATCTTAAAGCATGTGATAACAGATGTATTCTTTACATGAGTACCGCCGCAGAATTCCTTACTGAATTCATCCATACAAACAACTCGTACCACATCGCCGTATTTCTCACCAAAAAGAGCCTTTGCACCGGTCTTTTTAGCATCCTCTATAGGAAGCTCTTTGGTCTCTACGGTTAAACCTGCAGCTATCTGATCGTTAACGATCTTCTCAACCTTGGCAATCTCATCTTCTGTCATAGCTGCAAAATGTGAGAAGTCAAATCTGAGTCTTTCGCCGTTAACAAATGAACCCTGCTGCTCTACATGAGAACCAAGTACTCTTCTTAATGCTTCCTGAAGAAGATGGGTTGCGCTGTGGTTTTTAGCTGTAGCAGTTCTGTTTGCTGTATCTATAGAAAGCTTAACAGTATCGCCCTTTTTAACCATACCGCTAACGACTTTACCTACATGGCCTACTCTTCCGCCCTTAAGCTTTAAGGTAGTACTTACTTCAAACTCAAAGTTTCCGTTTGAAATAGTACCCTTATCACCTTCCTGACCGCCCATGGTAGCATAGAAAGGAGTCTTTGCTGTAATGATGGTACCTGTCTGACCTTCTGCAAGAACATCTGTCAGCTCTGTTTCTGTAGTAAGAACAAGAACTTCAGACTCGCACTCATTATCAGTATAACCAACAAATTCGCTGGTGATATTTACATCAATGCTGTCATATACGGTAGCATCTGCTCCCATATAGTTGGTTACGGCTCTTGCGGCACGGGCATTCTTCTTCTGAATTTCCATAGCCTTTGCAAAGCCTTCTGTATCTACGGTATAACCCTTTTCAAGAAGGATCTCTTCTGTAAGATCGATAGGGAAACCGTATGTATCATAAAGCTTAAATGCGTCATCACCGCTAAGAACCTTACCGCCTTTAGCGCTAAGATCTTCTTCCATCTTTGAAAGGATGGCAAGACCCTGATCTATAGTCTTGTTGAAGTTCTCTTCTTCTGTAGTGATGACTTTAAGGATATAATCTTTCTTTTCAAGTAACTCAGGGTAACCGTCAGCTGATTCTCTGATAACGGTACCTGCAAGCTCTGCAAGGAAAAGACCGTTTATCCCAAGAAGTCTTCCGTGTCTTGCAGCTCTTCTAAGGAGTCTTCTAAGAACATATCCTCTGCCTTCGTTTGAAGGAAGGATACCGTCACTTGTCATAAAGGTAACTGAACGGATGTGATCTGTAATAAGTCTTATGGAAACATCTTTTTTCTCGTCTGTTTCGTACTCAGTATTTGCAAGCTTACATACATGATCGCGGATAGCTTTCATGGTATCGATATCAAATACTGTATCTACATCCTGTACAACTACGGCAAGTCTTTCAAGACCCATACCAGTATCGATGTTCTTCTGTTTTAATGTAGTATAGTTGTGGTGTCCGTCTGACTCAAACTGGGTAAATACGTTGTTCCAGACTTCCATATATCTGTCGCAGTCACAGCCTACCTTACAGGTTGGCTTTCCGCAACCGTATTTTTCGCCTCTGTCATAATAGATCTCGGAACAAGGACCGCAAGGACCTGCGCCATGCTCCCAGAAGTTGTCGCAATCGCCGTTCTCATCACGGTAAAATCTTGTGATCTTTTCAGCAGGAACGCCGATCTTTTTATTCCATATCTCAAATGCTTCGTCATCCTCAGAGTAAATGGAAGGATATAACCTTTCAGGGTCCATTCCAACTACCTCTGTAAGGAACTCCCAGCTCCAGGTAATAGCCTCTTCTTTAAAATAATCACCGAAAGAAAAGTTGCCGAGCATCTCAAAAAATGTGAGATGACGTGCTGTCTTACCAACATTTTCAATATCTCCGGTTCTGATACACTTCTGGCAAGTGGTAACACGTTTTCTCGGCGGTATCTCCTGGCCGGTAAAATATGGCTTTAATGGGGCCATTCCGGCATTAATAAGAAGAAGAGAGTTATCGTTATGCGGAACAAGCGAAAAGCTGTTCATGCAAAGATGACCATTCTTCTTCTCAAAATACTCAAGATACATCTTTCTAAGTTCATTTACTCCGTACGGTTTCAAAACAAGTGCCTCCTAAATATTACTTTCTTTTTTCTTCTTGTGCTCTGCAGCAATCTTACCAAGCACGATAGCAAGGGTAAAAACGCCGGCTGATGCAATAAATCTGACTGCTTTTAATCCTACTTGAATCCAAAATTCACTCATAAATAACCTCCGTATAAATCAATGCCTGTTTGAAAGTTCTTCCATTATCTCTTCCCAGGAAAGGCCTGTCTCAACCATAAGGACCATAAGATGATATAAGTAGTCTGCTATCTCATACTTAAGCTCGATCTGGTTAGGATTCTTTGCGGCAATAACGATCTCTGTAGATTCTTCTCCGCATTTTTTAAGTATCTTGTCTATACCCTTTTCAAAAAGATAATTGGTATAAGAGCCTTCCTTAGGATTTAATTTTCTGTCTGCAATGGTATCATACACTTCTTTAAGAATTGAAAGCGATTCGGTATTTACGCCTGCATCTTCATTGCCTGAAATCCCTCTGTAAAAACAGGACCTGTTGCCTGTGTGGCAGGCAGCTCCGACCTGGTCTACTTTTGCAAGAATGGTGTCATTATCGCAGTCTATAAAGAGCTCTTTTACATGCTGAAAATGACCGCTGGTCTCTCCTTTAAGCCAAAGGCTTTTACGACTCCTGCTGTAATAATGCATAAGTCCCGTTTCCACCGTCTTATTATAAGACTCTTCATTCATATATGCAAGCATCAAAACTTCATCGTTTTTAGCATCCTGAACTATAACGGGAATAAGGCCTGCATCGTTTGTCTTAAGATTAGAAAATGGAACCGCGCTTGATACTGCGTTTGTTTCAAAACCCATTTCTTTAAGTGAACTCTTAACTTCCGAAAGGTTCTTGCCATCGTAAAAGTTGGTAGCTACGCCCCTAACGGAAGACATTGAAAGAAGGTCGGTAAGATCGTTTCTTACAAGGGAATCTCTAATGATGATATCAAATCTGTCTGAATTATTCAATCTTATTTTAACCTTATCGATAAGTTCGATATGTTTTATCATAAGTTTTTTAAATCCGGTCTCTGCAATAAGATTTAAGGATTCCTCGCTGCACTCATCTTTGGCATAGTTTAGCTCAAGGCCGATCTTTTCAGCACCAAACCTCATAAAACCGGCATTTATGGCAACTTTGTTTTCTCTGTATCTCACAAATACAGTCTTTGCACCTGTGTATAAAGCCTTTTTGATATCTTCAAAATGATCAACGTTTATTCCGATAAAAAACGGAAGTCTCACATTTTCCATAACATCTCTTACCATATAGATGAATTTTTCTTTTTCATCTCCTACGGAAGCAAAATCATAGATATAAAAACCGTCAATGCCATTTTCAATATAAGTATTTACAAGTTCCTTTAACGAAGCCTCTTTGATGGCAACTGCGTTTATATCGGCATAGATACATTTTTTCATTTTGAAACATCCTCCTGTTAAAGCATATTTAGCGAGCCTTTAGATGAAAGTGTGCCTTCTACTTTTGGGTTTAGGGAAACTGCCTGGCTTATGGCTTTGGCAAAAGCTTTAAACGCAGCTTCGATAATGTGATGCGAATTGATACCGTCAAGCTGCTTTAAATGTAAGTTCATGCCGCCGCTGTAGCTAACAGCATAAAAGAATTCTCTTACAAGCTCTGTTTCAAGGTCTCCCACTTTGTAAGAAGGTATCTTAAGATCGTAATTAAAATAAGGTCTGTCGCAAAGGTCTACAGAAGAAAGGATAAGAGCATCGTCCATAGGCATAATGAAATAACCGTATCTGTTTATGCCTGCCTTGTCTCCTATGGCCTGCTTAAGAGCAGCTCCAAGACAGATACCGATATCTTCTGTAGTGTGGTGACCGTCTACATTAAGGTCTCCTTTGCATTTTACTTTAAGGTCGATAAAAGAATGCTTTGCAAAGCCTGTCAGCATATGGTCAAGAAATCCGATACCTGTATCGATCTCAGATATACCCTTACCGTCAAGATCAAGCGACAGTGTGATATCGGTTTCTTTTGTCTTTCTGTTAATTGTTGCTTCTCTCATATTAAAATCTCCCCTTAAAGACTTTAGTCTTCAAACCTTACACTAATGGAATTTGCGTGTGCCGTTAGACCTTCCGCTTTAGCAAAGTATACTATGTCTTTATAGTCTTTTTCAAGTGCTTCTCTTGAATAAGATATAATACTTGATTTTTTAATAAAATCATCTACAGAAAGCGGTGAAAAGAATTTTGCCGTTCCGTTTGTAGGTAATATGTGGTTAGGACCTGCAAAATAGTCTCCAAGAGGCTCGCTTGAATACTCACCAAGGAAAATAGCTCCTGCATTTTTAACTCTTGTCATGGTGTCAAAAGGATTCTTTGTGATGATCTCAAGGTGCTCGACTGCTATATCGTTAACTGTATTTACAGCATCTTCCATATTATCTGCAACAAGGATATAACCGTAATTTTCAAGAGATTTTTCTATTATATCTTTTCTTGAAAGCTCTTTTGTAAATTTATCTACCCACTCAGATACTTCGCCCGCAAGCTTTTCGCTTGTGGTAACAAGAATAGCTGAGGCAAGAGGGTCATGCTCTGCCTGGCTTAAAAGGTCCGCAGCCACATACTTTGGAGTTGCGCTCTCATCTGCAAGAACCATTATCTCAGAAGGCCCTGCAATTGAATCGATACTTACAAAGCCGTATACAGCCTTTTTTGCAAGAGCAACATAGATATTTCCCGGGCCGCAGATCTTATCTACTTTTTTAACAGACTCTGTTCCGTAGGCAAGAGCTGCTATAGCCTGCGCTCCGCCGATCTTGTAAATGGTATCTACTCCTGCCTCATTTGCGGCTACAAGTGTAACGGGATAAACCTTTCCGTCAGCTCCGCAAGGGGTTGTCATATAGATGTTTTTAACACCTGCAACTTTTGCCGGAAGTACGTTCATAAGTACGCTTGAAGGATATGCAGCTGTGCCGCCGGGAACGTATACTCCTACAGACTCAAGCGGCGTAACCTTCTGGCCAAGGATCGTTCCGTTATCCTTTGAATCAAACCAGCTGTACTGCTTTTGTTTTGCGTGATAATCTCTTATGTTTGCAATGGCTTTTCTTATTACATCAATGAGTTTTTCATCTACTTTTGTATAGGCTTCCTCTATCTCAGCTTTGGTTACCTTTAAGTTGTCTTTGTTAAGATCTGCCTTATCAAACTTTAAAGTATATTCAAACACTGCCTTATCGCCGTTTTCTCTGACATTTGCAAGGATTTCGTTAACTCTGTCTTCATACTCTCTGTACTGGTTAGGACTTCTTTTTAAAAGATTTTCAAGTATGTTGTTTTTTGTTTCTTCAGTAAGTTTAAGCGTTCTCATTTTCAATTACCCCCTTGATTTCCTGTATTAATTTAGTTATCCTCTCTTTTTCCATTTTCATGCTGACCTGATTTACGATCATTCTTGCAGATAAAGGCATGATCTTTTCAAGTACCACAAGGCCGTTTTCGCGAAGGGTTGCACCGGTTTCAACTATATCTGCAATAACTTCGGAAAGCCCAACTATGGGAGCAAGCTCAATTGAACCGTTAAGTTTGATTATCTCAACTGTCTGATGCTTTTCATCGTAAAAATATTTTTTTGCTATATTCGGGTACTTTGTGGCTACTCTTATAAGTTCTCCCTTTTCAAGAAGCGCCCCTGCTTCAGGCGGCCCAGCTACGCAAAAATCACATTTACCAAAGCCAAGATCAAGGACCTCGTACAGCTTTCTTCCTTCTTCTGCGATGGTATCTTTACCCACAAAGCCAATGTCAGCTGCACCGTACTCTACATAAGTCGGTACATCATTTGCCTTTGCAAGGAAAAACTTCAGCTTATATTCCTCATTAACAAATATAAGTTTTCTTGTGCTCTTGTCGTTCATCTCGTTGCAGTTAATACCAAGCCTGTTAAATACTTCCATTGTCTTTCCTGCAAGTCTGCCCTTTGCAAGAGCTATGGTAATATATCTCATATTTTCTTTATTCATACATTACCTCCGCTTTTGTAAATGAAAACTTATCCATATAGTTTTCAAGTTCTTCGGTAGAAACAGGTTTGTTTGTTACCTGTAACGTTGTATTTATGCCCTTAAATCTGTATTCTGAGGTTTTCTTATAAGCTTCTTTTACATTTTTCTCGGAAGCTATAATAAGTATCTTTTCCTCTCTTGGAGAAATCTCCTTTTTCTGACGGGAAAGGGCCGCCATAAGATAATCTACGGTAATTGACATACCGACTGCCGGTGCATCAAGTCCAAACTGAGATACAAGATTATCGTATCTGCCGCCTGATAATATTTGCTCTCCGGTACCATAGGTGTATCCTCTAAAAATGATACCTGTATAATAACCGAGTTTTCCAAGCATGGAAAGATCGTAGGTAACATATCCGTCTAGCCCGTAACCTGCAAGAACTTTATCAAGGGCCACAAGTCTGTCAAAAGCTTTTTTAACCTTCCTGTTTTTAAGTGAAAGCTTTATGGCTTCGCTTTCTTTAAGCTGCTTTATAGAACCAAAAGAATCTGAAAGCTTGCTAAGGATAGTCTTTGTTTCTTCAGGAATGTTATCATACTTTTCAAGCAGTGCCTCTACTCCGTATCCAAATTTTTCTTCTATAAATCCTCGAAGTTTTGTTAATGTATCTGCATCAAGATCAAGATCTTTTATAAGTTCATCAAAAAAAGCAGCATTACCGACTTCAAGCTGAAATTCCAAAAGACCTGCATCAAGAAGAGATGAAATGGCGCAAACCAGAACTTCTGCATCGGAGTAAACACTGTTGTCATTTATAAGCTCTATACCCATCTGCGTAGTTTCTTTTAACTTGCCCTGATAAACACCGCTGTTTATATAGGTGTTTGACTTATAGCAAAACCTTAAAGGCATAGTCTCGTTCTTGTAATACTTTGCAGCGCATCTAGCTATAGATGGAGTAACGTCAGGTCTTATAACAAGTGTCTCGCCGTCTCTGTCAAAAAATCTGTACATAAGCTTTGGATCTACAGTACCTCGCTCTTTTCTGAAAATATCAAAATATTCAAAGCCCGGGGTCTCAATAAGTTCATAACCGCTAAGCTGCATACGACGCAGTATCTTATCGGTTACAAACTGTTTAGCCTTGCACTCGGAACCGTATATATCTCTTACTCCTTCAGGAGTATGAAGTAATGATTTTCCCATATTTAATTCTCCCTTCCGGCCACTTTAGCACTTTACTCTGCTAATATGCTATCATGCTACTAAGATAAATTGAATGGATTTATATTATATAATATCAGACAGAATGTCAAGAAAAAATTACAAAATCAATCGAAAATTATTGGCGCTCAAGATACATTCGCAATGCTTCAAGGTAATGAACAGGCACGCCTTCAGATGAAAGCACCTCAAAGCCTTCGTCAAGTTCATCGTATCTGAAGCTTTTTCTGCCGCCCTCTTTGGCTCTTTCCCAGAATTTATTTACCTCTGAAAAAGGCATAAAATAGAGCTTATCACGGTTAACAAAATGGATAAGTAAAAAAGCGATGCCATCCTGTTTTTCAAATGTTTTCATAAATTCAATCTGGTGCTCATGAATGTTGGCAAGGGCAAAGGTATCGGGTACGCATTCCTTTGCATCAAAACATACAGGAACCCCCTGCACAACACCTATATAATCAACGGTTGATTTTTTATCAAAATATGCAAGGGTGATCTGTTTGTTTGATGGATTTATCTTAATTGGCGTAATGGGAGTAGGGATCTTTTGTATACAAGCAAGACCCTTTTCAAGATATTTTTCATTTGACCTGTTAATAAGCTCTTCAAGGGCCGAACCCCGAAGACCTCTTGAATTCCAAGATGGCATATTATCACCCTTACAGATTATAGTTAAATAAATTCTTTATAATATCGTTAAACAAGGCAGGAAGCGGCGCCTTAAAGTTTTTTCCGGATAACTCGATTAAATCATCATCTTTATCAAATACAGTTTCATACGCATGTAAAAGCTGAGAGGTAAGCCCTTTTTTTCTGAATTTTTCATTAACAGAGCGTAGTCCGTACTTGCCGTCACCGATTATAGGGTGACCTATACTTGCAAGGTGGGCTCTTATCTGATGCGATTTTCCTGTGATAAGATTTACTTTAAGCAAGGTATATTCGTCATTTGTACAAAGCGGTTCGTATTCGGTCTTAATAAAAGAGGAACCCGGCACATTTTCTTTATATATCTCTACCGTGTTATGTGCTTCTTTTTTTAGAAGATAGCCTTCTATACACTCTTTTTTTGTTACTTTGCCGCAGACAACAGTTATGTAGTATTTGTGTACTTTTCTGCTTTTAAGGCAGTCTGAAAGCATCTGAAGGCCTGCTATGGATTTGCCTGCAAATATAATACCGCTAGTATTACGGTCAAGCCTGTTACATACAGCAGGCTTAAATGTACCGGACATACCAACCCGCTCATAAAGCCACTCGGTAATGGTATAATCATCAGCCTTTGCTTTTTGAGAAAGAACACCTACAGGCTTGTTTAAAATAAGCACATCGTTATCTTCGTATATGGTATCAGGGGCCTTAAAGTCATTTGGCATTTTTAGGCTTTCGTCTGATCTATCCGAATTTAAATCGTTACCATTGCTGAATTTTTCAAAGGTCTCATCTGAAAAGAAGATCTTTATTATATCTCCTTCAGACAGACTTTCTTTGCCGTCAGCTTTTTTATCGTTTAAAGTTATGTTCTTTTTTCTAAGACTCTTATAAATAAGGCCGCTACCGCAATTCTTAAGTATCTTTAAAAGATATTTGTCAAATCTGGTACCGGCCTCCTTTTTTGAAACAGTGAATTCTTTCATACAAAAGTTTTACTAGACAATGAAATACTCCATTGACTCCCTTTCTTTTTTAAGGATTTCCATTTCTTCTTCGGTTATTTCTTTAAGATTTAAGACATTTAAAAATGTCTTTATATCTGTATAAAGTTTTGCTTTAACGTCAAATTTCTCTGCTTTAAAATGTTCGTTAAGAAAACTTTCTGTTTTAGAAAGACGTTCTTTTTCTTTCGCGCCCGAAGGCTCTTTAGCATACATATAAGCATGGCTTCCTGATAAAACAACCAGATCAAGATGCATAGGTGTTTCTTTGGATGTAAAAATAAGGTCAGAAAGAACAAGACCGTTATTACCTACTTTTTCGCATACCTTGTTATAATCCTCTAAAGAAGTGGATCTGTAAGGAAAGACAACAATAAATACAGTTAAATATCTTGCCATAGGCAACGAAAAAAGAACCGCAACTATGGTGAAAATGTTGCTGGTCTGCATCTTATTTAAGAGAAGCCCTGTTACAAAGACAGCGGCTCCACAAAAAATAATAAGAAGCGTTGTTAAAAGAAGCTGTCTTTTTCTTTTTGTTATATAACCATGATCAAATTTTTGAATTTTTACTTTTCCTGAAGACATCTTAAACTGTTCACCTCATCAATAGTAAGTTCTCTGTAATTACCGGGCTTTAATTTGCTGTCAAGCTTAAGAGGCCCAAATTCAAGCCTCTTAAGATAAGTTACAGTCTTGCCACATTTTGCCACCATCCTTTTAACCTGGTGGAACTTTCCTTCATGTATTGTTATATGTACTTTTGAACCGGCATCATTTGAAGAAAGAATACGTAAATCTGCAGGGGCAGCCGTAAAGTCGTTAAACTCCATGCCTTTTTTAAATAATGAAATATCTTCTTCAGTCATTATCCCTTCGGTTTCAGCGTAGTACAGCTTATCTACGTGATTTTTTGGAGAAATAAGGAAATGAGCCATCTCGCCGTCATTGGTTATAAGAAGAAGCCCTTCCGTATCTTTATCAAGTCTTCCAACAGGTGCAAGCTCATCAAATACGGGAGTTTTAAGACCTGCATTTTTAAGCACATCCATAACCGTTTTATCTTCCTTATCGGAAGTTGCGCTAACACATCCCCTTGGCTTATTTAGCATATAATAACAGTATTTAACGTATTTTATCTCTTTTTTATCTGCAAACACAAGGCTTTCTTCGCTTACCTTAAAGCCGGGATCTCTTATAACTTTTGAGTCTACAGTCACTCTGCCCCATCCGATAAGCTTTTTTACTTCACTTCTTGTGCCAACACCCATATCGGCTAAATATTTATCAAGCCTCATGTCACATCATTCTCCATCCCGGAAAATACTTGTTTTTAATGGTCTTGCCTGAAGCCTTGCCCCATCCTAACGGATAACCTTCTATACATACAAGAACATATCCGTCTATTGTATCTTTAATCTCCGTGTCGGCATCAATAGTTTCACACTTAAGGTATTTGATGACTCTTTCATCATCTGCCTTAAAAGACACTATTGCCTTCATATTCTCTGTATTAAGGCTCATGGCAAGAGGCTGACTTGGTTCAAATCTGTTCTTTTTCCTGTCGCCAAGGTAAAGACCATTTCTAAGGATACGAAGACCTGTTATATCAGGCATACCTTCAGGAATAAGATACAGTTTTTCTCCGTGTATCTCGACTCTTTCAAGTTCGTCTTTTGTATATCCAAGCTTTTTTAAGAAGCGTTCCTCTTCTTCCGTAAGCTTTGCTTTTTTATAGGTTATACCGTAAGACTTTTTAAAGTCTACACCCTTTTTGTGTAAAAGAGCTACATAATGACCTTCGCCTTCACATCTGTGAGGCCAGATCCTTACGGTACCTTTTATTTCTTCTTTATCAGAATTAATGTAAGAAGGCTCGCCTTTTGCAAAACCTTCGTACTTTTCTGTAATATCTATAACTTCAAACTCAGGGTAGGTATCAAGAATAAATTCTATAGCCCCTTCATCTTCCTCAGGAGAAAAGGTACATGTAGAATAAAGAAGATCACCGCCCGGTCGAAGCATCTTACATACATCTGTAAGTATTTTCTTTTGAAGATCCGCATAGTAGCCGGTTCCGTACTGTTCCCAGTTTTTCATGATGGCAGGATCTTTTCTGAACATGCCTTCACCGGAGCAAGGCGCATCTACAAGTATCTTATCAAAATAACCTTCAAAAACCTTAACAAGGTTATGAGGATCTTCGCTGATTATAGTCGAATTTGTTACTCCAAATACACCAAGATTCTTTACAAGGGCCTTGGCTCTTGTATTGCTGATATCATTTGATACAAGAACGCCCTTTCCCTCAAGTTTACTTGCAAGCTCCGTACTTTTACCGCCGGGAGCAGCGCAAACATCAAGCACCCTGTCACCCGGGGTTACGCCAAGTATATTTGCAGGGGTCATGGCAGATGGCTCCTGAATATAATAAAGACCGGCATAGTAATAAGGGTGATGTGTATATTCACCCGAATTTGTCTTTATATAAAAACCGTTATCTATCCAAGGGATTGGTTTAGTTTCGCCGGGATTGATCTTAGCCCATTTATCAGGTGTTATCTTTAATCTGTTAAGTCTTAAGCCTGAAAAATGTTCTTTATCGTACCCTAAAAGAAATGCCTCGTATTCATCTTTAAGCATTTCTTTCATTCTAAGTTCAAAAGAAGCCGGAAGCCTCATAAATATCTCCTAATACTAAAGCTTTTGTGCTCTGTAACTTTCTGCGATTATATCAAGTTCTTTATGGAACTTTTCAAGTTTTTCGATATCGCCTGTCTCATAGATCTTATAAAATTCATCCTGAATCTTCATAACCTCACGTTTATTTGCAAGGCTGTAAAGCTGCTGGATATTGGTAAGAATATCGGCAATAAGGCTGCCCATAATGTTATTTGATATCTGAGCATCCATGATATCGTCTCTAATGGCACTCATTTCCGCATCAAGCTGAATAATGGCATCTGATGCGCTTTTCAGTCTTTCGCTGATATGAGGAGGAATATTACCCTTATACTTATACTGAAGGGAATGCTCGATGGTGGCCCAGAAGTTCATAGACATAGTCCTTATCTGTATCTCCACCTTGATCCTCTTTGTGCCTGATATAGTCTCAACGTTATAATAAACTATAATGTGAAAACTACGGTAGCCCGAAGGCTTTTTGTTTTTGATGTAATCCTTACAGGATTTGATCTCCATGTCAGATCTGCCCTTGATAAGCTCTACCACTTTATCAATGTCTTCAACAAACTGACATATAATTCGTATACCCGCAATATCTTCGATCTTGTCTTCAATGTCGTCAAGATCTACATTTTTCTTTTTTGCTTTTTCAAGAATAGAAGAAATCTTCTTTACTCTTCCCGTTACCTGTTCGATAGGAGAATATTCTCCCCTATCCTTGTATTCTTTGATAACGTGGTTAAATTTGACTATGATCTCATTAACCGCAAGAGTATAAGGATTAAGAATTTCCCTCCACAGCTTGATCTCCATCTAAGCTTACCTCCTCATTTGGCAAGGTATTGCCATCCGTGCTGCCTTCTGTATTATCCTTATTTTCCGTTTCTTCAGGTCCAAAGATAAAGTCGTGAAGCTCTTTCTGGTTTTCCTGAAGGTGCGGAACAAGAACTGCCATTTTTCTTACAAAAACCGCATCATACATTCCATCACAAGGAATACGCATAGTCTGTAATTTTCCCGGATGTAATGACCCCATACTTGATACATAGCCGATAAGATCTGCAATAGGAATATCTGTCTGTATATACTGAACAAGGCTGTTGGCAAGAGCTACAAGTTCAGTTACCGAAGCATCCTTATACTTATCAAAAATAGCATTGATAAGAGTTCTCTGTCTTTGGGTACGACCAAAGTCATCGCTTGTATGGTCTGCGGTTGATACGTGTCTTATACGCATGTAACCAAGGGCCTGATTACCGTTAAGTGTCTGCTTACCTGCTTTTAAGGTTCTGTAAGCAGGGTTTGAAATATAATTTGTTCTGTTAAGATAAGCTGCCTCATCGGCGCTTACATCGATCTCAACACCGCCAAGTGCATCTACTACAGCCTGGAATCCGTCAAAATTAACAAGTACGGCCCCGTCAAGCTTTATTCCAAAGTTAAGTTCAAGTGTTTCTTTTATAAGAGGGATTCCGCCAAGTGTGTACGCTGAGTTAAGCTTATTATCCTGATAACCCGGGATCTGAACATACATATCTCGCATAAAAGATGTAAGCTTAACGTCACCTGTATCAAAATTTGCTGTGGCAACCATGATAGAGTCTGTTCTACCTCTTCCGCCGCCTGCTCCGATAGCTTCCTCTCCTACAAGAAGTACGTTTACTATTCCTTTTTCTTTCTTTACACCAAGAAGATTTTCATCCCATACAACTTCATTTGGGTCTATCTCTGTAAGGCCCTCACTGTTTTCATCTTCTTCAAAAGTTTCCTCGCCCTTTGTATCGTCAAACTTAACAAGAGTATGACGAAGCCAGATTGAAAGTCCTATCACAAGAACAAGAATAAGACTTAATAATGTGATAACGGTAATTCTTATCCAAAGAGGGATCTTTTGAAACCAGTTTTTCTTTCTGTACTCTTCTTTTTGCTGCTTTTCATCTAAAAACTCACCAACCTGACCTGCAAGGGACTTTTCTAAAACCGAAGTCTCATCGGGCAGTTTGGACATATCTACGTTAAAATCTTCTTCCATTGGTACTTAATTAGCCTCCCTTAAAAAGCCGTCATCATCAATAAAACAATTAACAGCGATGGTATTCAAATAATCAAACAACTTTTCCCCATTTTCTTTATCCATCTCCATAGTTTTTCCGTTTGAAGCATAGCATGGCAATACTTTAGCGGAAAGTACACCTTCTTCATCGATTACGGCATTTAGCATAAATGTTCTTGCAATATTGCTGCCGTATAAAAAATTTCCCAAACTGTAAAATACAGGTTTCCCTTTATATATTTCTGTGCCCTGTATAACATGCGGATGAGAGCCAAAGACAAGATCTGCTCCGCAGTCTATATAATCATGAGCCATGGTTACCTGATATTTTTCAAGGACGTCGGTTTCCATAACGCCCCAGTGAGCATAAACTATAACATAATCATACTCGGACTTTGCCTTTTTAATAGCCTCGCAAAGCGCGGTATCATCATAAGTACAAAGCATACCGGGCTGTCTGTTAAACACGTTCCATTCAACTACAGGAATAACCCTTGATGCAGCAAGAAAAGCAACTGTTCTTCCGCCCACTTCAAAAACAGCAGGTTTGGCTGCTCTTTCAATGGAATCTCCCGCGCCTACATACTCGATGCCAAGTCCAACTAATGTATCAAAAGTGTCCGTAAGGCCGATGGTTCCAAAATCAAGAGAATGATTATTTGCAAGAGAGGCAACGTCAAAGCCCATATCTTTAAAAGCCTTTGCGCTATCAGGCTTCATCCTGTAAGAATATTCTTTATCAGGATCAAATTCGCCTCTTTCCGTAAAAGCACATTCAAAATCAAGCATGGCAATATCGGCATTTTGAGTTTTTTCTATCAAAGAATCGCTTAAAACACCGCTAATACCTTCTTTGTCGTAGTTTGCCTGACGCCTTTCGTTAAAGTAAGTATCGCCGATAAGTATAATATCTATTGGTTTAACCTCTTCTTTAACGGGCTCTTCGCTAACAATCTCATTGCTGTCAGATTCTGCATTGTCAGAATTTGCGTTGTCATTTTCATCGTTAACAGGCTCTTTGCCATCAGGTTCCTTTTCGTTTAAGCTGGGATCAATTGATTGATCCTTATCTGAAACTACTGAAACTTCCGGCTCATTTTCATTTTCATTTGTCTGCGGGGGCGTATATGTAACACTTGGTACTGCATACGATGTTGTATTAACCTTATAATTTAATACAAGGATCACGAGTAACACTCCTGCTATAAGAAGCAGCGCAGCAACTCCGATGTAAAGCCCTATCAAAAATTTTTTCATCAGTTCTTAAAGCTATGTATAGGAGCAGGTATTCTACCGCCTCTGTCTACAAACCTTTCACATGAATACTTATTTACAGGGATAATAGGAGCATAACCAAGCAGCCCTCCAAACTGCGCAGTTTCTCCCACTGTTTTTCCTATTACAGGAATAAGTCTAACGGCTGTGGTCTTTTGGTTAACCATACCGATAGCCATTTCATCTGCTATAATACCGGCAATAGTTGTATTTGGAGTATCACCGGGGATAGCGATCATATCAAGACCTACAGAACATACGCAGGTCATTGCTTCAAGCTTTTCAAGTGTAAGCGCGCCTTCTGTAACGGCTTCGATCATTCCATGGTCTTCGCTTACAGGAATAAATGCGCCTGAAAGGCCGCCAACATACGAAGAAGCCATAACTCCGCCCTTTTTAACCTGGTCGTTAAGAAGAGCAAGGGCTGCTGTAGTACCGGGGGCTCCCGCTCTTTCAAGACCCATCTCTTCAAAGATTTCTGCGATAGAATCGCCTATAGCAGGCGTCGGTGCAAGTGAAAGATCTACAATACCAAAAGGAATGTTAAGTCGTTTACTTGCTTCAAGTGCTACAAGCTGTCCTACTCTTGTTATCTTAAATGCTGTCTTTTTAACTGTTTCGCAAAGCTCGCCAAAATCAGCATCTCTAACACTTTCAAGAGCTTTTTTGACAACGCCGGGGCCGCTTACGCCTACATTTATAATGCAGTCGCTTTCAGTAACACCGTGGAATGCACCTGCCATAAAAGGATTATCATCAGGAGCATTGCAAAAAACAACAAGTTTGGCACATCCAAGGGAATCGTTATCTGCAGTAAGATTAGCAGTCTCTTTAACTATGTCTCCCATAAGCCTTACAGCATCCATATTGATACCTGTCTTAGTAGAGCCAAGATTAACGGACGAACATACTCTTTCCGTCTCTTTAAGGGCTTTTGGAATTGAATCTATAAGAAGTCTGTCAGCCTTTGTCATACCTTTAGAAACAAGGGCGCTGTAACCTCCTATAAAGTTAACTCCGACCTCTAATGCGCATTTATCAAGAGTTTTAGCTATCTTAACAAAATCATCGCTTGTTTTGCAGGAAGCGCCGCCTACAAGGGCTATAGGAGTAACTGAGATTCTCTTATTTACAATAGGGATCCCGAACTCTTTCTCAATAGAAGCTCCCACACTTACAAGATCTTTTGCTGTTGTAGTGATCTTTTTATATATCTTTTCACAAGTTGCATCGATATCTGCATCAATACAATCAAGAAGACTTATACCAAGAGTAATGGTACGTACATCAAGATTTTCGTGAGATATCATGTCATTTGTCTCAAGTACTTCATTGATACTTATCATGACTTTATACCTCTTTCTTAAATCCTGTGCATCTTATCAAAGATCTCTTCTCTCTGGATCTTTGCAACAACTCCAAGTGTTTCTTCGCCCATTTTTGCAAGGCTTTCTGAAACCTCAAGGAATCTGTCATCAATACCGCTTACGTCAACAACCATCATCATATTAAAATAGCCGTTAACTATGGTCTGAGAAATATCAAGGATATTGATATTATTCTTTGCAAGGAAGGTACATACTCCCGCGATTATGCCTACTGAATCCTTGCCTACTACTGTAATGATCGCTTTTTTCATATATAACACCTCTTATTATTTGCCAATAAGGCTTTTTTTCTTAAACGATAACAAGCTCTGAAGGTTTGTCTCTAAAGGCTACCGAAAGCTTTGTTATTTCAAGACATCCGGGGTGAACCGATTGAAGTTCTTCCTTTACTGTCTCGTATGCAAGGTCGGGATAATTGTTTTCTTTAGACAGGTGCCCAAGAAAAACATTAGAAAGCCCCTCATTCCAGACCTTTGCTAAAAGTTTGCCGGAATTTTCATTTGAAAGATGGCCGTTGTCGCCAAGTATCCTTCGCTTAAGTACATAAGGATAAGGACCTGCTTCAAGCATATGGACATCATGATTTGCTTCAAGAAGCATTGCGTTACAGCTAAGCAGTTCCTTTTCGATATCCGGCGTAAATATACCAATATCTGTGGCCACGCAGATCTTCTTGCCTTCCGACACAACAGAATAACTGACAGGATTTGCAGCATCATGAGGAATGGAAAAAGCCTTTACCTTCATATCGGCAATTTCTATGTCATCACCCGGCAGAATGTCACAAAACAGATCCTGGTCGAATTTACCAAGACTTTTTACATGTAAAATGGCATTTAAGGTCTCTATTGTGGAGAAAACCCTGCAGGGATACTTTCTTAGCCAGGTTCCAAGCCCCTGTATATGATCTGAGTGCTCATGGGTAATAAAGATGGCATCGATACTTTCAGGCGATACGTCTATATCGTTAAGTCCTTCTTCTATCCTCTTTTTACTGATACCCACATCAATAAGGATATTTGCCTCATCTGAGCCCACAAATATACAATTTCCGCTGCTTCCACTGGCGATACTACATAATCTCATAAACTATTCCGTCCTAAAACAAAGTCCGCTAAAGTATATCACTTAAAATGTCATTTTGCAACCATAAGGATTTTATCTGTTGATCCAGGTAAGAGTAACTTTGTCACCATCTTTAACTCCTGCGGTAAAACCGCTTTGTTTAATGTCATTTACTCTTATCTCAAGCTCGTCTCCGCCCATCTTACTCATATCAAAGGGGTAAAAATCAAGGACATCAACAAGTATATAGCTGCTCTTGCCGCTCATCTTTACGGCGTCACCGTTTACGGTAATAAAGATGTCTGCAGGTTTTTCTTTACTTTTTGTCTTTGCCGCAGACTCCTTTGCTTCATCAGCGCCACTTTCAGAGTTTTCGCTACCCGCATCTTCAATGCTTTCATCCGGAGTTTCATCTGCATTTTCATCTGCGGCTTTTCTTTCTTTATCAAGAGAAAGATCGTAATAAACCGTAAAGTTGGCATAGATCTTCTCATCTTTAGGCGCCGGAAGATGGTTTACTTCTATACCGGTCTTGTATGGAAGGTCCATAAATGAAAGAACCTGCTCTAAGGTATAATAATCTGTAAGAGTGATCTCGTCGCCGTCTTTTATCTTGTATGCGTCTGTTACTGTCTCGCCGTTTACCATAGGGAATTTCGGACACTCAACAGTCTTGCCGTCAAATGTAAACGAGAAATTCTCATGGGTCTCAGGAAGCATTCCGATGGTTGCCTCGGCAGGATTTCCTGCGGTAGACTTTATGATCTCGATTTGGTCGTTCTTTTCTATAGGTGAGCTTATTGACGCGTTCTTGCCGTTCTTTTTAATAACAGCAGCTTCTCCTGATTCGCCTCGAAGGACTCTCGTCTCTCCGTTAAACTTGTAATGCAAGGAAGCGCCTCTTTTCGGGAAAAGATCTTCATTTGGAAAGCCCATCTGCATAGCAGCATCTACTACGGTAAGCTTGTTGTTATCATAAAGCTTAACCCTCTCACCGTTTACATTAACGAAGATAAAGTTGTTTCTTGCTTCATAATAGCTGTAGCAGATACCTATGGGGGTAACAAGAAGAGGGTCTTTTTTGACGCCTTCCTGTAAAAATTCAACTTCGTTAAGAACTTCTTCTCCTCTAAGCGCTACTCTTTCTTTTGCAAGGCCGAGGCTTTCTGCAAGCTGCTCTGTAAAGCCTTTGATCTTGCCGCCGCCACCTACTACAAATACGGCGCTTACAGATTTGCCGCCGTTAAGCTCCTTTATCTTATCTGAAACCTCGCCTGCTATCATCTTAATAACAGAATCTACAGTCTCAAGAATTTCAGAAGAAGCAACTTTTTGCTTAAGTCCCATTATATCTTTAAAAGATACGGTCTTTTTCTTCATGGCGTCCTGCTTTATCTTTTCAGCCACGTTAAATTCAACAAGGTATTTTCTTGCAAGTTCTTCTGTAAGTTCGTCGCCGGCGTGTGGAATCATGCCATATGCAATAACGCTTCCGTCCTTTGTAATACAGATATCTGATGTACCCGCCCCCACATCCACAAGAGCGATGTTAAGAAGCCTGTATTTTTCAGGAATAGCAACTTCCATAGCAGCAATTGGCTCTAAGGTAAGGTTTTCTACCTGAAGACCTGCAGATTCGACTGAAGAATAAAGGCCGTCTATTACTTCTTCAGGTAAAAAGGTGGCAATAAGCTCTGCGCCTATATTGTTAGCTTTATGGTCTTCAAGCTTTGTCATAGGATAATCGTTAAGATAATAATGCACTACAGAATATCCCACGCAATAATAATTTATTTTTTCATTGCTTTTGTTTTCTCTTATCTTTTCGTAGGCCTGCTCAACGCCAAGCATATCAAGAGCATGGATATGTTCGTTCTTTACATGAGTTTCTTCCGTAAATTCAACTCTTGCAGTTACATTAACAGTCTTAAGAACACGGCCTGCAGCAGCAATACAAACAGATTCAAGCGGACTTCCTACCTGTTCTTCAAGATCTTTTTTCATCTTGCCGATAGATTCCGCAACCTTTGCAATATCATGTATCTGTCCGTCAAGCATGGCTCTTGTTTCGTGCTCTTTAACGCTTATGGCCACAACTCTGAAAAGATGCTCATTTTCTCTGAAACCTACTGTTCCCACAAGATTTCTGGTACCTATATCAAGACCAAAAACAAGATGTTCAGGACGTTTAACCATTGCTTTTTACTCCTTTTTCAAGAATTTTTCTAAGGTTTATAAGAGCATCATCAGGCTCTTTACTGTTATCTAAAGTATAATCGGCATAGTTTTTATAAAATGCAGTATCTTTTTGAGATCTGAAAATACTGTCGATCTTTTCGTCTGAGTATCCTCTGCTGTCTTTTAGCCTTTTTCTTCGAACTTCTTTATCGGCGTTAACAAAAATTATAAGATCGCAGTATTCTTTAAGCTTTGCTTCAACAGGAAGGGCACTTTCACAAACAACGTATTCATGATCCTTTTCATAAGCAGCTATAAGTTCTTTTACTTTGCTAAGCACAAGAGGATGGATTATGCTGTTTATCTTATCCCTTTTATCTATATCAGAAAATACTTCCTTTGCAAGATATGCCCTGTCAGGTAAGCCGTCAGGCAAATAGCTTTCTTTTCCAAAAGCCTTTATTATCTGGGTTTTAGCATTTTCATAAAGAAGGATATCTTTTGCCAGAGTATCCATATCAATACAGTAGGCACCAAACTTATTTTCAAAAAAATCTCTTATTAATGATTTTCCTGCGCCGATGCCGCCGGTTAATCCAATGACCATAATTATTTTGCCTCGTACCAGTCTTTGCCTTCATTTACTTCTACAAGAAGAGGAACCGCAAGGTGCGCGGCATTTTCCATTTCTTCTTTAAGTATCTTTGCGGCAAGTTCTTTTTCATATTCAGGCGCCTCTATAAGAAGTTCATCGTGTATCTGTAAAAGAAGCCTTGAACCCTTTGTTTCAGCCTTAAGCCTGTTATTTACATTTATCATGGAGATCTTTATGATATCCGCAGCCGTTCCCTGCACCGGGGTATTCATAGCTACACGTTCCCCAAACTGGCGGATATTAAAGTTCGGGCTGTCAAGCTCTTTAATATATCTTCTTCTTCCGTAAAGGGTACTTACATAGCCCTTGTCTTTAGCGCCTTCAACTAAGGAATCTACATATTTCTTAACATCTTTATAAGTTTCAAAATATTTATCGATAAATTTTGAAGCCTCACTTCTTGAAATACCGATATCTTCAGAAAGCCCAAAAGCACTTATCCCGTACACAATACCAAAGTTAACGGCTTTTGCACTCCTTCTCTGGTCTTTTGTAACTTCATCAAAAGGCACATTAAATACCTTTGAAGCGGTAGTCTGGTGTATATCCGCTCCGCTAAGGAAGGCGTCTATAAGTGTTTTATCTTTTGATAAATGCGCTAGTACTCGAAGCTCGATCTGGGAATAATCCGCATCAAGGAATACGCAGCCTTCTTTAGGAACAAAGTTCTTTCTTATAAGTCTGCCGAGCTCTGTACGGATAGGTATATTCTGTAAGTTCGGGTCAGTACAGGAAAGCCTACCTGTAGCCGTAACCGTCTGATTAAAACTGCAGTGTATCCTGCCGTCTTCTTTTATAAAATCGTAAAGACCGTCGGCATAGGTGCTCTTTAGCTTTGAATACTGTCTGTATTCAAGTATCTTTTTAACTATATCGTAGTCTTCAGAAAGCTTTTCAAGAACATCAGCAGATGTGCTGTAGCCTGATTTGGTCTTTTTGCCGGATGGAAGCCCCATTTTTTCAAATAAGATAACTCCAAGCTGCTTTGGAGAATTAATGTTAAACTCTTCTCCTGCCAGATCATAAATCTCTTTTGTAAGCTCGTTTATACGGATAAGGAGCTTGCTTCCGTATTCTGCGATATGCTCTCTGTCTGCCGCTATTCCTCTTTTTTCCATCTCAAAAAGAACCTGTATCAAAGGAAGCTCGATATCTTTATATAAAGACATCATCTCTGATTCTTTTAGCTTTTCAGATAAAATATCCCAAAGAAGGAATGCAAAGTATCCGGCTTTATCTTCTGAAACCTCATTAACAGGCAGATAAGTCTTAGCTATCGATGCTATATCATATTCTTTATCTGCAGGGTCGCAAAGATATGCCGCAAGAGTAACCGAGTTAAGGTTATTTTTCGTGTCGCATCCAATGTATCTGTATGCCTTCTTTAGCTCAAAGGTAACAAAATTACAGTTTTTCTTATTTTCAATAAGCTGCTTAACCTTACCTGCAAGATAGTCGCCGCTAAGAAACATAAATACAGGGAAACGGTAAATGAGTTCTTCACTTACGCAAATGTTTAAAGCGCTTATATCACCTGCTTCTTCTTCAAAGAAAAACCCAATCTTTTCATGTTTTTCTTTAAGAAGACGATCAAATAACTCATCTGCTTCTCCAAAATCAGAGATCTCTTTAAGCTCATAAGATTTAAGCTTAAGGCTTGTGTCTTCTGCTTTTGCAGGAAGTCTTGATTCTATGGAATCTGCAAGAGCTATGCTTCCTTCTGTAAATACGCCGCTTGTAAATGCGTAATTATAGCCATACTTATAGTCAGGAAGCTGCTTGCTGTTATCTGTCTCAAATTTATCAGTATCTGCATTTACAGAGTTGAATTCCAGGGCTGCAAGCACCTTTTTTAGGTTATCTGCATTTATGGCTGAAGAAAGGTCGTTAAGGCTTATATCAAGATCTATATCTTTTTTAATAGTGGCAAGCTTTTCGGAAAGAAATGCATCGTCTCTTCCTTCAAGAAGATATTTGTAGGGAGACCTTGAAAGCCCAAGGGACTCCTTATAAAAAGACTTAAGCTCTGCTTCGCTTTTTGAATCAATATCTTCGTATACTTTATCTACAGTATGGTAATATGCAATAAGCGCAGTTGCGGTCTTTTCACCCACTCCTGTGACGCCTTTTATGTTGTCTGAAGTATCTCCCGCTATGCCTTTATAGGAATTTACATTTTCAGCTTCTATACCAAATTCTTCTTTTACAAGCTTTGTATCATAAACAAAGCATCTGTCCGGGGCATTTACTTTCTTTTTGTCAATACCGTATTTTTTATACAGTTCGTCTGTTTTATCCTGGCTGCTGTGCATAAGCCATAATTTTGTTTTGTCATTTATAAGCTGCAGGTAATCATTATCTTTTGTAAGGATATAAACAGGCAGCTTACTTTCAAACTTTGCGGCAAGAGAACCGCAAAAATCATCTGCCTCGTACCTAAGGTCAAGGAACTGGGCTATACCGCATTTATCAAGTACATACTGGCATATCATAAACTGGTCTTTTAAAGGGGAAAGAGTCTCAGTTCTGTTTGCTTTGTAATCAGCATACATTTCTTTTCTAAAGGTATTTCTGCTAAGATCCCATGAAACAGCCAGATATTTAGGCTTTTGTTCTTCAAGCACCTTTATAAGAAAGCGCATAAAACCATAGACCGCATTTGTATAAATGCCGTCGCTTGTCTGCATTATCTTGTCAAAATAGCGTTCTTTTTCTTCGAGAGTCTTTGCAAACATGATCTGACGGGGAAGATTCCCGAAAAAGTTGGTTGTAAGAAGGCTCGATCCGTCTATTATAAGCAGGAAATCATTTTGATCCATCCCTTTGTTTCTCCAGTTCAAGTAATATTTTATCAAGGTCTACAGATTTTTCGAAGGTAATGTGTGAAGGGTCTTCTGCAAATCTGAATTTCATCTCATAGATGCTTTTGGCCTTATCGGCAGCATCATCTTTTGCTTCTTCATTTTCATCTGTTACGGACAGGCCGGTTAGAAGCATAACGATAGAAAGAACCGCAGGAAATGTGATCCTTCTGCGAAGCCTTTCATATCTTCTTTTGACAAGTTCTCTTTCAGAGGACCTTATCTTTTTTTCAAAGGAGCTTTTATAGTCAGATGTAACGTCTTTGTTTTCATCCATCTGTTTTAATGAGGTCATAACGATATAGTAGATCTCAAGCTCATCTCTGCAGTTATCACAGGTTTTAAGATGCGCTATAAAACTTTCTTTTTCTTTAAAGCTTAGCTCATTATTTATATATCTTGTTATCTCGCTTTGAAAATCAAGACAGTTCATACGCAAAACCTCCTACTTAATCTATTCTATTATAATAAATCGAGGGGCTAATTGCAAATAAATCTGACCTTTAAATACAGCAAAAAGGCCACAATTACATGTGACCTTTTTGCTTTGTTTTTAGTACTTTTTAATTAGCATTTTTCAGGTTCAGGGTACTCTACTCCGAAGGTTTCTACAGTTACTTTGCTCATAACCTGATCGGTAAGAGGTCTGTCATCGTAAGAAACAGGTGTGGTTGCTATCTCATTAACCACATCCATGCCTTCCGTAACTTTACCAAAAGCTGCATAAGAACCGTCAAGATGAGGGCTGTCCATATGCATGATAAAAAACTGACTTCCGGCTGAGTTTGGGTCCATGGCTCTTGCCATGCTGATAACACCTGCTGTGTGCTTAAGATCGTTCTTAAAGCCGTTCTTTGAAAACTCGCCTTTAATGGAGTAACCCGGGTCTCCCATACCTGTTCCTGTAGGGTCTCCGCCCTGGATCATAAAGGTTTCAATAACTCTGTGGAAAATAAGTCCGTCATAAAAACCCTTATTAGCAAGTGAAATAAAGTTGTTTACCGTATTTGGAGCAACCTCAGGGTAAAGCTCTACCTTTATCTCCTTGCCCCCGTTCATTACTATTGTAGCTATTGGATTTTGTGCCATAGTTTTTCTCCCTTTTTGTTTTTATATTTTCCTTTTGCAAGGATCAGATACATTCATGTACAGGCCTGCTCTGTCTTTTTCTTGTTATTTCCATAAGTCCAAGCCTTGTTATGTCAAGCACATCGGTTTTAACGCTTTCACCCTTACATTTTTCTTTAATGTAAAAAAAAAGCTTTTCCTTGTTTTCTTCGCTTTTCATGCTTATAAAATCAACGATTATCATACCTGAAAGATTACGAAGTCTAAGCTGATATAAAAGTTCGTCTGCAGCTTCCATATTAAGTTTAAGGGCTGTTTCTTCAAAATCACCTTTGCCTTTAACCGCCTTACCGCTGTTTACATCTACTACAGTCATAGCTTCGGTATATTCAACAACAAGGTAAGCACCGCTTTTTAGCCATACATATTTATCTGTTGCCTTCTTTAAAGCGCTTTCTATGCAGTAAAGAGCAGAAAGAGACAGGTTGTCGTCGCTGTAAAAAGCAAGTTTATCAAGGTCTTCTTTCTGAAAAACTTCAAGGTATTCCTTTATCTCTTCGTAAAGTTCCGCTATATCTGTTATTATGCTGTCAACCTGCGTTTCAGGAAAATCTCTTATAAGAGAAAGGTAAGCGGGAATTCCTTTAACAAGGCACTCATCTTTTATCCCGACTGTTGCTCTTTTAATTAAAGAATCAAACCTTTCTGAAAGTTCTTTGTACTCTTCTTTAATTGACTCAGCCGAAGTTCCGATACAATTTGTGCGAAGTATGGCTGACCTTTTATGATCTTTATAAAGATCTTCGCCTAAAGCCAAAAGGCGGTTCCTCTCATCTTCATCTTTGATCTTTGAAGAGATAGTGATCTTACCTGCATCTTTGCCAAGAAGAACGCATTTTTTCCCGGAAAGATTTATCTCTGAAGAAAGGGTGACAGGCTTGCTTTTTATAGGTTCTCTTATGACCTGTACAAGGATCTTATCGCCTATACAAAGTCTGTCATTTTTCTTTGGATTAATAAAAATATATTCTGTATTATCATTAAGATCAAGATATCCTTTAACTTTCGGCCGGATCTCTACAAAAGCCGCATTAAGATTCTTTACTATGTTTTCAACATAGCCCACATAGATATCGCCGTTTCTTACAGAATCTTCGTTATCTGATACCTTAAGGTCAAGTATGGTATTTCCGTCATGAAATGCCGTTATTATCTTGTCTTTTATCCTGGTAATAAGTATTTTGCCCATATCATTTTTTAACTATTTTATTCTTATTTGTTTTATAATATGTGTTATTTTTTATTACTTTCTTAAAATTCTTATAGTACTCACTGTCTACATATATCTTAGCCTTAGAAGGCAGATACATATTTTTTCTTACAATGGCGGGATCGCAGTTAAATACAAGCTTTGTAAGTTTTTTGCATCCGTAAAGAGCATTATTTGTTATTTTTTCAGTATCAACGCCAAAAGTTACTTTTTGTAAGGAGGTGCAGCCATAAAAAAGGCCGGGTCTTATATATGTAACAGAGGCTCCTGTGTAAGCAACGGTAAGTCCCTTGCAGCCTGAAAAAGCGTTGTTTCCAATAGAAAGCACCGAGCTTGGAAGTTTTACCCTCGTAAGGCCGCTTTCTGAAAAAGCGTAAGAACCGATCTTTGTAAGACCGTACTTTAAATCTATACTTTTAAGGGAAGTACAGGAAAGAAATGCGTCATCGCCTATAGAAGAGACCCTTCCATTAAATTTTACTTCCTTTAATCTGTTACAGCCTGCAAAAGCACCATTTCCAATCTTAACCAGTTTTCCGTTAAAAGTTACTCTTGCAAGATTAGAAAGCCCTGAAAAAGAATAATCTGAAAGACTCGTAAAATCTTCATCAAAAACTACTTCAGATAAGTTTTGGTAAACTTCATTTTCGGCAAGGCTTAAAGGATCAAAACCTATTACATCAAGCTCTCCTGCTTTTCCGGGTACATACAAAATGCCATCATCAAAAGCTGTTATATCGCTTATTACAAGAGCAGTTTTGCTATCGTCAGTATACTTTAAAATAAGATTACCGTAAGCGATAGATCCACCTGTAGTAATAGAAGAACCGGTAGTTACGGCAGGTCCTGATGTTATAGCGGGGCCTGTAACTTCATTTATCTGAACATCTATAGCGCTACCGCTAACGATATCTTCAGCCTTTACTCTAGCCGTAAGAAGGCCGCAGGCAATAAAAAATGCTGCAAATATTACTAATCTTTTCAATTTATGTCTTCTCCCATAGTGTCAAGTGAAACAAAATTATCTTTATCACCGGTAAACAGATCAAATCTGTGGATCTGATACCTGTATTCGTTGTAATCTATACCCAAAAACTTAAAAAAACTTTCAAGTACAAATTCAGGTCTTATGTTAACTTCACTTCCCTGGCTTACAATCATGCGAAGCCCGTCTTTACTGATATCAGTTTTATAAATATAAGGCTTTATATCAATATCTTTTGGACCTGATTTGGAATCTTTTGTTATGATTATCTCATCTTGCTTTAGGTATTCTTTAAACTTTTCAGCGTTTTTTGTAAAAATCTTATTTTCAGCGTCTTCTTTATCAAATACCAGATAATCTGCGCCTGATATAAGAGACATGGCTGTCTTTGCATCATCAGGCATAAGCTTATAAGAAACAATGCGAAGGCCGCTGCTCATAACAGAGTTTATCTTTTCTATCATCACTTTAGAGCTTTCAGTGGTATTAACTCTAAGGTCAAGATATTCTCCCTCGCTTGTAATGCCGACTCCAAGAGGGGCAGCAAAGGAAAGCAAAGGATGAGGGCTGTAGCCCTTAGAATATGTCATATCAACACCGGCTCTTCTAAAGGCCTTCTGAAAATAACGCATAATATCAAGATGGCCTATGAATTTAACATTACCGGTCTTAGCGAACCGCATTCTTATGTTCATTGCATATTCCTCCTCCAAAAATCGAAGCGCCGCAGCCTGAACATTGCATCTTGCAGTTAGGTGTAATTTCAGCACGCTTACTCTTTTCGTATTCTCTGTAAAGGAAGGCTCTTGTAACGCCTACATCTATAAAGTCCCAAGGAAGGATCTCGTCCTTTTCTCTTTCTCTACAAGCGTAGAACTCAAGAGAAAGACCATTTTCAGAAAGCTTATCAAGCCATACCTGATAGTTAAAATATTCATTCCAGGCATCATAAATATTGCCGGCTTTATATACCTCATATATAACCTTTGAAAGCTTACGGTCGCCTCTTGCAAGAAGACCTTCTATCATTGTAGTATCAGCGTCGTGCCAGTTATATTTGATACTTTTGGCGTTAAGCTGCTCTTTAATCTTTCCTGAAAGGAACTTAGCCTTTGCCAAAAACTCTTCTGCCGTGTTCATAGCCATCCACTGGAAAGGAGTAAAAGGCTTTGGCACAAAGAAAGATGTACTTGTGGTGATCTCGCACTTTCCGTGTCTTTCTTCTTTTGGAATGGTATAATACTCTCTTGCTATCTTGTCTGAAAGGATCGCGATACCCTCAACATCCTCGTAAGTCTCTGTAGGATGCCCAAGCATAAAGTAAAGCTTAACCTTATTCCAGCCGCCTTTAAAAGCCTGCATAGAACCGCCAAGTATGTCCTCATCTGTAAGGCCTTTATTTATTACGTTTCTAATTCGCTGCGTACCGCCCTCAGGCGCAAATGTAAGCGAGCTTTTCTTAATATCCTGAACCTTACTCATAACATCAAGAGAAAAGGCATCAACTCGCAAAGAAGGAAGGGAAATATTAACTCCCATCTTCTCGCAGTCATCTATAAGGTAATATACAAGGTCGTGAAGGCAGGAATAGTCACTTGAAGAAAGAGAACTAAGTGTTATTTCTTCCTGACCTGTGGAAAGCAGCATATCTTTTGCGTACTTTTTGTTCCACTCTAAAGAACGCTCACGTAAAGGCCTGTATATCATACCCGCCTGACAGAATCTGCAGCCTCTTATGCATCCTCGCTGGATCTCAAGTGTAACTTTTTCCTGTGTAACTCTTGTAAAAGGAACGATCGGCTTTTCAGGATAATAGGTATTTGAAAGGTCTGTAACTACCTCTTTTCTTATCCTTGCCGGAACATCTTCATATTTTGGGGCAAAGCTCTTAATTGTACCGTCCTCATTATAGGTAACCTCATATAAAGAAGGCACATACATACCGCTTACATGACTTACCATGCGAAGGTAATCGGCTCTGGTGCCGCCGTTTTTCTTATTTTCTTTATAAAGGTCTAAAAGCTCGTTATAAGCTGTTTCTCCTTCGCCAATATAAAAGAAATCAAAAAAGTCCGCTATAGGCTCAGGGTTATAAGAGCAAGGGCCTCCGCCTATAACTATAGGGTCATCTTCGCCTCTGTCTTTTGAAAATATAGGAATACCTGCAAGGTCAAAAATCTGCAAAATATTTGTATAACACATCTCATACTGAAGCGTTATACCAAGGAAATCAAAGTTCCTAATAGGCTCTTGTGATTCAAGCGCAAAAAGAGGGATATGATTTTCCCTCATAACTTTATCCATATCAACCCAAGGAGAATATACCCTCTCGCACCAGGTATCTTCTCTCTTGTTAAACATATCATAAAGGATCTGTATACCAAGATGGCTCATACCGATCTCATAACAGTCAGGAAAGCACATACAAAACCTTATATCGATCTTATCTTTGTCTTTCATGACAGAATTGTATTCACCGCCTATGTATCTTGCGGGTTTATCACATTTTAGAAGTATTTCATCAGATAATGCTAATTTTCTTATGTTTTCTTCCAAATTTCTATCACCTCTTTAGTCTTCATTCGTTGGTATTATAACAGATAATGTATTGATTTAAAAGCCGTCATTTGCTAAACTTAAAGCAATGAAAAATATCACGGAGGAAAATTTTATGTGGTGTCCAAAATGTAAGACAGAATATGTAGACGGGGTAAAGGTTTGTGCAGACTGTGGCAGCGAGCTTGTAAGCGAGCTTCCTGTTAATGATATAAGCGATGAAGTACTTGAAAATGAGGAATTTTCAGAGGAAAAAGATGAGAAGGCAGGCGCACTTAACCTTATGGTCGATAAGCTTAAAGAAATGAGCCCCGAAGAGCTTGAAGATCTTGTAAAAAAGCAGCAGCCCCCAAAGAAGTTTGTTAAGGCTTCCGCTAAGTATAACGATAATCTTTCTACCGCAAGGATCTTTATCGTAGTGGGAATTATGGGCCTTGGTTTTATAGCTTTAAACGCTCTTAACGTACTTAACTTTATAGGCGGATTTTTCCAGTACCTTATCTACCTGCTTTTGTTCCTTGTTTTTATCTTTATTGGCATAATATCTTATACCAATGCCAAAGCCATAAAGGAAACCATAGAAGGTGAAGAAGCAGACGAGCGTCAGGCAAGGGAATGGATAAGGAAAAATGCCACAGAAGAAGTTATAAACTCTTTTAAGTCAGAGGAAAATTCCGAAGAAGAAAATGACCTTGCCATATATGACGGCCTAGTAGAATTCATTACCGAACACTTTCCTGATTACACACCTGAATTTGCAGACCATATCGTTTCGGATTTCTTAGACGAAAAGACTTTTTCTTAGAAAAGAACCCCCTAAGTCTGAATCTTAAGGATTCAAACTAAGGGGATTTCTTTTAATAATCAAAAAGCGACTCTATCTCTTCTCTTGTAAGCTTATTTATAAATACTTCACCGGACTGGATTACGGAATCTGAAAGGTCTTTCTTTCGTTCCTGAAGTTTATATATCTTTTCTTCTATAGTTCCTTTTGTTATAAGCTTCATAACGTTAACCACATTTTTCTGACCGATTCGGTAAACTCGGTCTGTGGCCTGATCTTCTACAGCAGGGTTCCACCAAGGGTCGTAATGGATTACCATATCGGCTCCCGTAAGGTTAAGACCGGTACCACCGGCTTTAAGTGAAATAAGGTATACTTTTGCTTCGCCGTCGTTAAATCTCTTTACAGTATTTCTTCTTTCTTCAAGAGGCGTAGCACCGTCAAGATAAAAGTACTCTATGCCCTCTTCTTTAAGTTCATCTTCTATTATCTTAAGCATAGAAGTAAACTGCGAGAATACCAGTATCCTGTGGCCTCCTTCTATGGACTGTCGAAGAAGGTCAAGAAGAAGATTTAACTTTCCGCTGCCGCCTTCATAGTTTTCTACGAATGTAGACGGATGGCAACACACCTGTCGTAAGCGGGTAAGGGAGGCAAGGATCATCATCCTGCTCTTTTCAAAGCCGTTAACTTCGATCTCGTGGTTGATATCGTTTTTGATATCTGAAAGATAAGCCATATAAACCTTCTTTTGCTCTTCTGTCATATCAGATACCATCTTCTTTTCGATCTTATCAGGAAGTTCAGTAAGCACGTCTTTTTTCATACGACGCATGATAAAAGGCTTAATATGGAAATTAAGCTGCCTTAAGGCCTGATCATCGTCAAGTCGCATAATAGGCTTTTCGTATATATTTACAAACTTTGCGTGGTTATAAAGGTAACCCGGCATAATAAAGTCAAAGATCGACCAAAGTTCTGAAAGGTTATTCTCTATAGGTGTACCGGTAAGTGCAAATCTGTGATCTGCATTAAGAAGCCTTGCCGCTTTGCTGTTCTGGCTGTTGGCATTTTTAATAAACTGCGCCTCATCAAGAAATACGGAGTCAAAGTGTATGTTCTTAAGTATCTCTATGTCTCGCCTTAAGATCGGATACGAGCAAAGAACCACATCGTAATCTTCATACTTTAAGAGAAGCTCTTTTCGAACTTCCGGCTGGCCGATTATCATAACGCTCTTAAGCTCAGGCGAGAAGTTTTCAATCTCGTCTGCCCAGTTATATACAAGGGAGGAAGGACAAACAACAAGGTTTGTCTTTTTGCCGTCTGTATTTCTGTTATTTGTCATATAGACAATAGCCTGAAGCGTTTTACCAAGACCCATATCATCTGCAAGGATACCGCCAAGCTTGTGCGCTTTAAGAGATGTAAGCCATTCAAAGCCCACCTTCTGATAATCGCGAAGCTCTGCATTAATGTTTGCAGGCACCTTAAGATCAAGGCTCTTAGGGTTTTCAACCTCATCTATAAGCTTTTCAAAAGCATCGTCAAGCTCTGAGTTATAGTAATCGTCTTTAAGCTCTGATTCAAGGAAAAATGCATAATCAAGAGAAGTCTTAAGGCTTCCGCCCTCTTCAATCGGCGCTTTGTCGGCATTTATCTTTGCTAAAAGGCCGTTTATCTTGTCTGTATCTTCTGTCTGAAGATCGATAAAGCTTCCGTCTGAAAGCCTGAAGAATTTCTTTCGAAGTCTTAAAGACTCTATAAGGCTTGCAAGCTCTTCTTTTGGTACGTCTTCAAAGTCAAAATCCACTTCAAGAAGCTTGTTATCGCTTGCAATATGGACAGATGTCTTGTTAAGTTTAGGCGCATTAACCTTGATGCTCTTAAAGTCATCTGAATAGAACATATCGTACTTACTTGAAAGCTCTTTAAGTTTTTCTGTAAAGAAGTTGTAGATATCTTCCTCATCTCTCATGTAAAAATATCTGTCTTCTCTGATAAAGCCGTAGTTTTCAAGTTCTTCTACAACCTCAGCTTCTCTTTCCATCTGGCGGATTATAATCATCTTGCCTGTAGGAAGCTTGCCAAAAGGGTTAAACTCGTATTCGCCGTATATACTGTGAAGTTCAATCCTGATATCGTTTTTATCGCGGTCAAGATATAGCTTAAATGTGGCATCATCAGCAATATAATATTGCTGCAATGACTTTGGTATGGTAAGGTTAAAAGTGTCGTGGATACGCGGAAGCACCGCAGACATAAACCTTTCCTTTGCTTCTCCTTCAAATGTAAGAGAATTATCAGCAGAATCAAATCCGCTGTAAAACGGTAAAAACTGATTGATAAAGTTCTTATCAGGGTGATAAAGGGCTCCTTTGTGGTAAAAAAGAAGTCCGTTTTCATCAACAGGAACGATCCTTTCAGCATCCCAGGTAAGGACAAGTGAATCGTCATCGTCGTTCATATTAAGGTAAAAGTTAAGATCGGGCTTTTGATCTTTAAACTCCACTTCTCCTAAATCTTTCCCAAATAGAGTAAGTGAAACCTTGCCTGCAAGGCGAAGGAAACGAAGGAGCATGTGAAGATCGCAAAATACCGTCGATTTATTAAAAATAAGTGTGGAATTACCCTTGCCGCAGGTTTCCTGAACATCGTAAATATCCATAAGGTAATCAAGGATACGGCTTGATGTCTTGTCAAAACGGCTTTCGCCAGGGTAAAAATTAAATTCTTTCCCAAGCTGAATTGTCTTTTTATCTTCATAGTCCCAGATAAACTTGCGGATATTCTGAAGCTTATACATCTTTGTATTTCCCACAAAGAAATTAATCTCAACATTTCTGCCAAGTGAAGCCTTTATACGCTCAGGTATATTAACGCAGACCTCCATTTTAAAGCGGTCGCCCTTTGTAGGGGTATTATCCATACCTTCAAAGTAATCAAGTACCTGTGCTATATGTCTTTTGGCAGGAGGAAGATCTCCCGTAGCTTTGTTTTTATCCTGATAATCGCAGATAAATAAAAGTACGGCAACAGTATGCTTGCAGGCACCTGCATATTTAAAGCTGCCGGGACAGTTACAACTGTATTTGATCTTTTCAGCATCTGAAAGATCTACATCTACCTGATACTCTGATTTACCCTGGATAATGGCATGATAATGTTCACTTTTACTTGATTTGCTGATACTTTTGATGGCTTTTTCCTTGTAATAACGAAGGCCTCTTCCGTATACGGTTTCATCAGTAGCCAGATTTTTGATATAAGATCTGTTTAATTCAGGCATTTACTAAATCCTTTCAATAAAATCCATTTTATCATTTCGCGTCTGTAACAGAACTATTATAGCACCAAAAACAAAAAAGGTGTAGACCTTTCGCTTAAAAAGTCTACACCTTGAGTATTTTTGTTAATTTTAACCAACTACATCATCAAGCTTATGGCGTACTTTCTCAAATATTGATAAGATTTTAGGATTAAAACATCCGCACTCACCGTTAAGTATCATGCGATAAGCCTCGTCTTTAGTAAAAGCGATCTTATATACTCTCTCATTTGTAAGAGCGTCATATACATCGGCAAGAGAAACCACCTGAGCTTCAAATGGGATCTTGTCGCCTTTAAGCCCGTCAGGGTAACCGTTACCGTCATATCTTTCATGATGGCTTCTTGCTATTCTTGTGCTGTACTTTATATACTGCTTATCAACGATACCTGATATATTACGGACTATCTGCTCGCCCATAACAGTGTGTTTTTTCATTACTTCAAATTCTTCATCAGTAAGCTTTTCAGGCTTAAGAAGAATATTGTCAGGGATAGCTATCTTGCCTATGTCATGAAGCGCTGATGCATAGGCTATCATATTGATCTTATCTTCTGTAAGGTCAAGGGAAGGATCTTCTTTTGCAAAGGCCTGTAAAAGGATCCTTGTATACTCTCTTACTCTAAAGATATGGGTTCCCGACTCAAGGTTCCTAAACTCGACTATGGTTCCAAGAGTATCGATTATCCTGTAGTTTATCTCGTTAAGTTTATCTGTCTGTCTTTTGATCTTACTGATCTGGGCATTTACAAGCTTTTCGAGGTTGTTTTTATGCTCGTAAAGATCCATCAGGTTTTCGATACGCCTGTTGATTATATAAGCATCAAAAGGCTTTTCGATAACATCATTAACCCCCATGTCGTAAGCTTTCTTTGTGTGGTCATTGATGTTTTCTCCTGTAAGAACAACTACAGGGAATTTATCTTTAAGGCCGTTATTTGCCATATATTCAAGAACGCCAAACCCATCTATCCTTGGCATAATGATGTCAAGAAGCATTATATTGGGTTTTAAACCGGCTTTTAGAAAATCAATAGCCTCTTTACCGTCTGAAGCCTGGATTATCCGGTATTTTTCATTAAAGATGTTACAGAGGATCTCTCTGTTTATCTCAACATCTTCAACTACGAATATAGTTTTCTTCATGGGCTTTCCTCACTTTTATAAGTGTTAAATATTATAATCCCAAATTTATTATACTATAATATTACACAAAAAGCAAGGTTGCGTTGTTAAATATTATTTTTGTGAAACAAGCTACATTATTCGTTAACTACGTTGTTAATCCATACACCTTTCTTAAGTAATACATATCCTAAAATACACTTCATAATATCTATAAAGTTACAGATAAAATATATAGGTACTATAGGAAGGCCTGTAAATCTGGTAAGTACAAAAGCAAGAGGTATGCTTATAACCCATACATAACAGCTGTCAAAAAGGAACGTTATAATGGTTTTTCCGCCGCTTCTAAGTGTAAAATACGAACAGTGCATAAACGCAAAGAGTGGCATACAAAAAGCGCATATCCTGATAAATTTTGTTGCTAGGCTCTTTATATCAGCCGAGGTATTGTAAATACCAGGGAATACTGGTGCCGCTACATAAAGAAGGGCTCCCATGACAAAGCAAGAAAATACTGCTGCAAACATAAGCTTAACGACATCTTTCTTTGCTTCGTCAAATTTATTTGCTCCAAGTTTCTGGCCTATAATAATAGCAACTGCATTACCCATAGACATAAACACAACGTTAAAAAGCTGTGATATAGTCTGCGAGATATTAAGTGAAGCGATAACGTTAATACCCTTTACAGAGTAGCACTGGGTAAGTGTTGCTATACCAAAGGACCAGAGTGTCTCATTAACAAGAAGCGGCGTACCTTTGATAATGACATTTTTAAGAAGATTAACAGGGATCTTTATACTTCTGTAAGCATGTACAAAGTACGGGTACTTCTTTTTATCAAGGTGTCCCGCAAACATGGCAATTGACATCTCTATATATCTTGAAAGGGTTGTGGCAATAGCTGCACCAACTACTCCAAGCTTAGGGAAACCGCATCTTCCGAAAATAAGGAAGTAGTTAAATACAAGGTTTATAATAACCGCTACAATACCTGAGGCCATAGGGATAACAGTCTCCCCGGACTCTCTCATGGTACTTGTATAAACATTTGTCATTACAATAGGGATAAAACTGATCATAATGACTTTAAGGTATTTATCTGCGTATTCAAGTGTAGCTACAGGGTCTGCAGAATCTCCTTCTCCTGTAAGGTAAAGGCTCATAAGGTCTTTTCCCCATACGCCGTATACCAAAGCTCCGATAAGAAGTATAACTATACCGATAAGGAACTTGATCATAAAGGTGTGTCTTACGCCATCATAATCTCCTTTTCCGTAAAACTGAGCCGTAAATATACCCGCTCCGCTCATAGCACCGAATATTGCAAGGAAAAAGATCATAAGGATCTGGTTTGCAATGGCTACGCCGCTCATCTGATCGGTACCGACCTGGCCAACCATAATATTATCAAGCAGGTTTACAAAGTTTGTAATGGTATTTTGTATAATGATTGGAAGAACGATCACTATAAGCTTTCTATAAAACTCTTTATCGCCTATATATCTGTTTTTTATAGCTGTTAACATATTTACCCCCTAAACTAAAAAACATTTTAAACTTAAGCAGTATGACTATTATAACATATTAATATTCATAATCAAGACGGTAAATGCACCAATTTTATTGCAATTATGTGCCATTTTGCTATACTAAAATTATAAATAAAAAGGAGGCTTGTTATGTCAATAGCAAAGCAGACCATTGCAGGAATAATAGCTGAATATAACCCTTTTCATGCAGGACATGCTTATCATATAGAAGAAACCAGAAGGCTTACAGGTGCAAACTATATAATTGTTATTATGAGCGGCGATTATGTTCAAAGAGGAACTCCGGCCATTACAGATAAATACATAAGGGCCGAAGCTGCTGTACGAGCAGGCGCAGATATGGTGATCGAGCTTCCTGTTCGTTTTTCCGTTTCTTCTGCTGAGCTTTTTGCTTTTGGCGGAGTTTCAATTCTTGATAAACTTGGCTTTGTGGATTATATTTCTTTTGGCGCAGAAACAGACAGGCTTGATAATCTTAATATTATAGCTGATATTCTTGTAACTGAGCCCGAAAAATATAAAGACGCATTAAGGGCAGGCCTAAAAAAAGGCTTAACTTTCCCTAAGGCAAGAGAATTTGCAATAAAAGAAGTACTAGAAAATGATATGTCAACGCTTCTTACAAGCCCAAATAACATACTTGCTGTTGAATATTTAAAATCACTTAAAAAGATCAATTCCAAAATTGCTCCTGTATTTGTAAAAAGGACAGGTGATTATAATCTTGATGAACTTACTCCGGAAAGCTACTCTTCAGCTACCGCTTTAAGAAAGCATTTATATAAACGTGAAGATAATTCAGTACTTAGAAACGACCTTTCGGATTTTATGTATTCTCATGTTATGCAGCCTAGCTTCTACCCTATCTCTGAAGATAATTTTTCTGATATTTTGATGTATAAGCTAAACGGCATAACTAAAAAAGAGCTTTGCGATTATTTAGATATTGATGAAGATCTTGCAGACAGGATCCTTGCGTTTTCCCACAATACCTTTACCTTCAGAGAACTTGCAGAAGCCCTTGATACCAAAAATTACACACGTACCCGTATAAACAGGAGCCTTCTTCATATCATCCTTGATATAACCAAAGTATACAACTTTAACTCTTACATGTACGTAAAGCCACTAGCCATGAAAAAAGAAGCAACTTTCCTCTTAAGAAATCTTCAGGATGCAGGGAAAGTACCTATTATTTCAAAAACCGCAGACCAGATACGAACTGTTTCTGCCGGTATGAAAAAAGCTTTAAATCTTGATATTAAAGCTACCGAAACCTATAATCAGGCCCTTTACTTTGCAAGCGGCAAAAAGCTTAGAAGTGATTATTACAGATCTCCTATTGTTATTTAAGTAATAAAAGTACCGGGTACATGTGTAACAATTTTTACACAGATACCCGGTACATCTTATTTTTATATTTTATTTCTTGATCCTTGAATCAAGATGCTCTTCGTAAGTCTCAGAGAATATATGATTCCCAACCGTCTCATCATCTGTATGGTAGAAAAGATATGTGCTCTTCTCAGGATTTATAGCAGCCTTTAAAGAAGCAAGACCCGGGCAGCATATAGGACCTATAGGAAGACCTTCGTATACATATGTATTGTATGGGTTTTCAACTTCAAGATCTGAATAAAGCACCTGGTTAACATCATACATACCGTCTGTAATGGCATATAAAACAGTCGGACACATCTGAAGTTTCATGTTAATATCAAGTCTGTTATAAACAACCCCTGCTATAAGAGGTCTTTCATCATCAAGCTTTGCTTCTCTTTCTACTATAGAAGCTATGGTAACAAGGTCATACATGGAGTAATCGCCTTCATAGCCTTCAAATTCTTTCAGATGCGAAGCAAAACCGTCAAGCATCTTCATAACTATTTCTTCAGCTGAAGAGCCAACGTAAATCTCGTAGGTATCAGGGAACAAAAAGCCCTGAAGTTTATATTTTTGACCTTTATCAGGAATATCTTTAAGAAAGTCATAGCCATAATCGGTTTTATTGGCAGCAGCGTAAAAATCTTCTGCCTTACAAAGACCCTTTTCTTCAAGCCTTTTTCCCATCATCTCAACAGAATAACCTTCAGGGATCGTAAACCTTGTTGTCTCATTCACAGGTGTATTATCTGTCTCAACGTATGTAAGAGTCTCGCATACATCTTTAAGGCTCATCTCTCTGCTGACTTCATAACTGCCCGGCTGAAACTTGCCTGCATAACCGTCTTCAAATGCTTTAATAAGAAATGTGGTCTTAAATTTGATAACACCTGAGGTTTTAAGTGTTTCGGCAATATCTCTGATACCGTCACCATCATTTACAACAACAGTTTCATAATCAAGGACACCGTTTACAGTGGCTCTTTTATATTCTTTGAAAAATGAATAACCTACATAAGCTCCGTAGCAAAGCAGGACAATAATAAGCCATTCAAAAACAAGAAGAATGATCCTCTTAACATTACTCTTCATCAGTATCGATATCCTCTAAAAATGTATTTTCATCAAAGTTAAAATCATCAAGAGAAGGTTCACCTTCAAGATCTTTAGCTTCGTCTTCGGCCATGTTACCACCGCGGAGCTCTGCAGTTATCTCGTTTCGATTATTGGCAAGAACTTCAAGATTACCATGAAGTGTCTCAACAAGACTCTCGCAGCGATTTTTAGCACTCTCGTAAGCGTGATTTACAACCTTTTCAACCTCTCCAAGCATCTCTTCCGCATAAGAAAGAGCACCTGTACGGATCTGACCAGCATCTTCGTTTGCTTCAAGAATGATCTGATTTGCCTGCTCATCAGCTTTTTTAACTACTTCTTGAGCTCTTGCAAATGCTTCCTGCATAATGTCACTTTCATTGATCATCCTGTCTGTTTCGCGTTTTGCATCCTCTATAAGTGCTTTTGCCTTTTCTTCTGCATCTGCTATTATACTGTCGCGATTGGCAATGATCTTCTGATAACGCTTTATCTCATCGGGAGTGCGAAGCTTAAGCTCGTCAAGGAGATCGTAAAGTTCATCCTTTGGCACTATAACCTTTGACTGAGAAAATGTCTGCGGTTTGCAGCTTTCTACAAAATCATATATCTCATCAATAATCTGTTCAATCCTGCTTGCTCCCATATAGTTAACTCCTATCCGCTTTTTTTATAAAACAATGTTTATTGGTCTTATATCTCTTTTCTTTTACCATAGTAAAACCAAGGTCTGACAGATAACTCATATCTGTATTTAACGAAGCCTCTGTAATGATCATGGTATCAGAATAAACTAGTCTTGAAAACGCAAGATATTCAAGTACTTTCTTTTCAAATTCGTGATCATAAGGAGGATCCATAAAAATAATGTCAAAGACTTTGTTCTCATTTTCAAGAGCCATCAATCCTGCAAGATAATCACAGGTAAGAAGACGCCCTCCTTCAAGTTTGGTCTTTGCAAGGTTCCCCTTTATAATATCTGCAGCAGCTTTGCTGTTTTCTATAAATACCGCGCTCTGCGCCCCTCGGCTAAGTGCCTCTATACCTATAGCTCCGCTTCCTGCAAAAATATCAAGAAAATCACAACCGGGAAGATCGTTATGAATCATATTAAACAAAGTTTCTTTGATCCTGTCTGTAGTAGGCCTGGTATCAAACCCCGGAAGCGTATCAAGCGTAATATGTCTTGCTATGCCTGCAATAACTCTCATATATCACCTTAAAAACAATATATAGTGGTTTTTTACTGTTTTAATAACTACTAGTAGTATAAACCAGTAGGTCTAATATTTCAAGTCTTTATCTGTAATAAGTGACAGATCTTCAATAGATGGATCTTCAAGCAAAACTATCCTGTTTGCCTGATTTACCACTGCACTTTCAAATACATTTCTTATGCCTCTGGCGTTGCCAAAGATCCTTCTGCCTTCTTCAGGCATATTGGTAAGATAATCTGAAAGCGATCTCATAGCCTCATCAGATAACTTCATCTGAACCTTTCCAGCCATACTTATCATGATCTGCAAAAGTTCATCGGGAGTATAATCTTCAAAGGTTATAAACTTGTTAAATCTTGAGATAAGGCCTGTATTTGCAGCAAGAAAATCTTTCATTTCTTTTGTATAACCGGCCACGATAACCACAAGATCGTCTCTGTGGTCTTCCATAGCCTTAACAAGTGTATCTATAGCCTCTTTGCCAAAGTCATTTGCATCTGAATTGCTAAGTGAATAAGCCTCATCAATAAATAAAATACCGCCAAGAGCCTTATTAACTACCTCTTTTACTTTAAGCGCAGTCTGGCCTACATAACCTGCTACAAGGCCCGATCTGTCTGTTTCTACAAGGGTTCCTTTTGAAAGGATGCCAAGTTCTTTGTATATCTCAGATACAAGTCTTGCGATGGTAGTCTTTCCGGTACCCGGGCTTCCCGTAAATACCATGTGGTATGACATATCCATCTGCGGAAGGCCTTTTTCTTCGCGGATCTTACGAACTTTAATAAGGTTAATAAGAGAGCCTATCTCTTTTTTTACCTCATCAAGACCCACAAGGCTGTTAAGTTCTTCAAGAAGAGAGTCAAGAGTAGACTTTTTCATAAGTTCCTCTTCTTCAGGAGTCTTCTCGTAGTCCTTAGCATCTATCTCAATCTCGTTATCTTCCGCAAATGTAGGAACTGCAGCAAGTGGCACCTGTTTATTTGCATCAAGGTCTTTAGGAAGCTCAGGATCCTGAGTCATCTTTTTAAAAACATAACGTTCATTAACAACTGCTTTGTTTGTGCTGTCTATAAGGAACGGAATAACCTTGGCATAAAAACTCTTTATATAACTGATTATATATTTTTCTCTCTTCTCATTCATATATGACATACAAGCCATTATATTAAGAAGTGCATCAAAATAATATTTGGTAAGTTCTGTCTTTTTTTCGTAATCACGCAAAGAGCAAAGCTGTAAGATAACCGGCGGGCTCTTAAGAAACATGTCGGCAGCTCTTATTATGGCATCAGGGATCTTATCACCGGTGCCAAGTTCAAACTGCTTGCTCTCAGGGAGCGCAACTATAAACTGCCTTTCTTTTTCATTCATTTCTCCGCCGCTTACAGCCATAGAAATGAGTATAGACTGGATATATCTGTCCAGAACCTCATATATGCTCATATGAAGAATGCTTTCAGCTTGTTTCCAGTATCCTTCATCATTTAATATTCCGCAATAAGAAAGTAATGTATTGTAATTTTCCTTAGCTATCTCAAAGAAACGTCCCTTATTGTTTCTTACGGGTATCATAAGACATTCCCTTCCTTTCCGAAGCAAAAAGCATTGCTGTAAAAAACTTCCGCCTTTTCAAGTATAGTTTTTGCATCATTTGTTGAAATACATGAAGCCGCATCAGAGGCTTCTTTAAGTACAGAGGCATCATTATAAATATCTCCGATGTTAAAGGATAAATCTCCGCTTTGTCTTATACCAAAAAGATCACCCGGTCCCCTTAAGCGAAGATCCTCTTCTGCTATTTTAAATCCATCGTTGGAATTATTCAATATATTTAATCGCTCCATTACCTCAGGGCTTGTATTTCCGGCCATAAAAATACAATAGCTTTGTGCATCGCCTCTGCCGACGCGCCCTCTTAGCTGGTGGAGCTGAGCAAGACCGAATCTTTCGGCATTTTCAATAAGCATAACAGTGGCATTTGGAACGTTAACCCCTACTTCAACAACAGTGGTTGAAACAAGGATATCAATCTTTCCGTTTGAAAAATCCTCCATAACCCTGTTTTTTTCATCAGCGCTCATCTTACCGTAAAGCGAAGCAATACGCACCCGGGGATCAAAAACTTCCTTTAAGCTTTCCGTATAATCTTCTACGTTTTCAGCATCGGTTTTTTCGCTTTCACTGACCATTGGACAGATTATATATACCTGATGGCCTGCCATTATCTCTTTATTTATAAAACTGTAGGCCTTTTCTCTGTATGAATTGCCAACAACGCAGTTTTTAATTGCTTTTCTGCCCTTTGGAAGTTCGTCTACTATTGAGATATCAAGGTCTCCGTAAAGTATTACCGCAAGAGTACGAGGGATCGGAGTTGCGCTCATAACGCAAACGTGGGGCTTATCACCCTTTGCCATCAGTTTTTCTCTTTGCTTTACTCCAAATCTGTGCTGCTCGTCGGTAATTACAAGAGCAAGTTTATCGTATACGACCTTTTCCTGGATAAGAGCATGGGTTCCGATTACAATATCTGTCTCATGCGATGCTATAAGTTCATAAGCGGCCTTTTTTTCTTTTGCGCTCATTGATCCAACTATTAAAGTAACCTTAATGCCAAGCGGATCAAAAAGACCTGTAAGTTCGTCATAATGCTGCCTTGCAAGGACTTCAGTTGGAGCCATAAGAGCTCCCTGATAGCCGTTTTCAGCAACAAGGCATAATGCAAGGGCTGCAAGAATTGTTTTACCCGAACCAACATCGCCTTGTATAAGGCGGTTCATGATAAAACCTTCTTTCATGTCAAATTCCATTTCTGAAAAAGTTCTTTCCTGCGCTCCTGTAAGCTTATAAGGAAGATCAGCGATAAGTTTTTTTGTTTTAATATCGGTATCTATCTTATAAATGCTCTTTTTATCGGCCATATCGCTTTTTTCGGCCTTTGCAGCAAGAAGAAAAAGGAAAAACTCATCAAAAACCAGTCTCTTTCTTGCATCAAGCATAACATCGTCGCTTTTTGGAAAATGTATTTCTTCTATGGCATCTTTTAATGCCATAAGGTCTTTTTCTTTCCTGAATTTTGGTTCAAGATAGTCAAGCCCCGCATAAAGCTCTTTTATAGCATTTTTTTCTGCTTTAGAGATCATAAGGCTTGTTATGCCTTTAGTAAGGGGATAGATTGGCTGAAGCACCTTTTGTTTAAGAGTATATTCTTCAATACTCATAATCTTTGGCTGCTCCATCTTAACAGAACCGTTCTTTTTAATTATATTTCCGCGAAAAACATAGTGAACCCCTTGTTTTAGGGAAGAACGAAGAAAAGGCATATTAAACCAGGTAAGGCTCATAACTCCGGTGCCATCTGTTACCTCACAGGCAGTTATCTTAAGTCTCCTGCCGCTTCTTACTGCGACACCGCCTTTTAAAAGGGCGTAAATTGCGCAGACCTGCCCCTCGGTCACCTCATCTATATGCTTGATCTCGTCAAATCTTTCGTATCCCTTTGGAAAGTATTTTAAAAGATCCGACTTTGTATAAATATCAAGCTTATTAAAGAGTTTTTCAGTCTTTTCCCCTATTCCCTTAACACTAGAAATGCTCTCATTTAAAGACATCTTGCCCTCTTTGAATCAATCTCCACCTGTTCCCTGACTTCTTTTAAAGATCCCATTTTTCTCTCTTCTCTTATAAAATCAAGAAGTTCTACTTTTATTATTTTATCATATATATCTTCGTCAAAATCAAAAATAAGAGTTTCAGCGCCCGGGATCTCCTTATCGCCCACACTTGGCTTAACCCCGATATTTGTTATGCCTCTGAATTTTCTTCCGTCTATAAAGATATCAGAAGCGTATACGCCGAATTTTGGAAGTATCTTGCATTCATCCGGAATGATATTTGCAGTAGGCATACCAACGGTTCTTCCAAGGGCATGACCATGTACCACAGGGCCTTCGATAAAATAAGGAGAGCCAAGAAGTTCTCCTGCCTTTTTAACATTTCCTTCTTTTATAAGGTTTCTGATACGTGTACTGCTGATCTCGCTTCCTTCAAAGGTTGCTTTATCAAAGGCTTTTACCTTAAAGCCGTATTTTTCGGAAAGACTCAAAAGAAGTTCAAGGTCTCCAAGCCTGTTATGTCCGAATCTAAAGTCTTTACCGATACAGATAACGCCTGCAGAAAGCTTACCTACAAGAATGTCTTTAACAAAATCATCTGCAGATAATGCTGCAGTCTCTTTTGTAAAAGGATATTCAATAAGCATATCAAGACCTGTATTTTTTAGAAGGGAAATTTTCTCTTCTTCAGAATAAATCGTCTTAAAATCTGCATCAAAAAGAGTTCTGGGGTTCATGTCAAAAGTAAACATGACTCCCGGCATACCCTCTATGTTTGATACATAATCTATAAGCATTCTGTGTCCTTTATGGACACCGTCAAACTTGCCCAGGCAGACAGCGCTTTTATTAAGTTTAAAGTTGTCTCCTTTAATAATCTCCATAATCATTTTCCTTAAGAAATAAACATTTTAAGCGGTTTGTAGAGCTCATCTGTTTTCTCATACAAACCCACAAAGTTACCCCTTACATCATACATTCTTATTATATCATGACTGACCTCAAGTTTGATCTTATTTCCGTTTTTAATAAGCCTGTCTTCTTCCTCATCCTTTGCAAATACAGCAGGATATTTATTAAAATACCTGTCAACAGATACTATTATCTCATTAAGATTGCCTTCGTCACGGACTTTTTCAATTTCGCAAAGTTTTAATGCGTCCTTAATTTCAAAGCATGCAACCCTTGTTCTTACAAGGCTTTTCATTGCTCCGCCGCAGGAAAGCTTCTTTCCGATATCAAAACAAAGTGTCCTTATATATGTACCCTTTGAACAGGTAACATCAAAGCACACTTCATTATTTTCCATATCAATATCAACTACAGTAAGGTCAAATACAGTAACAGGTCTTGGCTTTCTTTCAACAGTTTTTCCTTCTCTTGCAAGTTCGTAAAGCTTTTTACCGTTAACCTTAAGCGCAGAATACATAGGCGGTATCTGCATTATCTCGCCTTTAAAAGAATAAACCGCGTTAAGTATGTCTTCTTTGCTGACATTTACGTCAAAAGTTTCAAGTACTTTCCCTGTAAGGTCTTCAGTGTCTGTGTTTATACCAAGCTTTAGAACAGCTCTGTAGGTCTTTGTTTCATCATTCATAAGCTCGCATATCTTTGTGGCGTTTCCGAGACATACAGGAAGCACGCCTGTAGCTTCAGGATCAAGAGTTCCTGTATGGCCTATCTTTTTTTGATGAAGTATTCCGCGAAGCTTTGCCACCACGTCAAAGCTGGTATAGCCCGCTTCTTTATATACATTAATGATTCCGTTATACACTAAAGCTGTTCCTTTATCTTTTCTACAAGTTTACCTATCACTTCTTCAGGCTTTCCTGAAAATACGCAACCGGCAGCCATTATATGTCCGCCGCCCCCAAAGTATCCCGCAACTTTATTTACATCTACTTTTCCGGTAGATCTAAGGGAAACCTTATATTGGGAAGGAATGGCTGTTTCGTAGGTAAAAATGGCTACTTCTATTCCTTCTGTAAGTCTTAGCTGATCTACCATACCGCCAAGGTCGTTGCTGTTTACGCCGTAAAACTCCATAGTTTTATGGGTAAGGAAAGATGCGCATACCTTACCGTCGAGCCATAACTTGCTGTCAGTAAGAACTCTTCCAAGGACCTGATTTTGTATATAGGTTTTTGAATAAAAGCTTTTATCTATGATCTTTCCAAAATCAATGCCCTTACTCATAAGGATACCTGCGATCTCCATAGTTCTTTTGCTTGTACAGGAATGATGGAAAACGCCTGTATCGTGAATGATGCCGGTATAAAGGCACTCTGCAATATCTTTATCTATTTTATCAGTGTCAAATGTTTCAAAAATAACCTCGCAGGTGCTGCTGGCATCAGGATACACATAACTTTCATCCGCAAAATGAGGATTGCTGATGTGATGATCAAAGCAAACCGTGTGTTTTGCTCTTTTAAATATCTTTTCTGCAAATCCCATTCTGTCGGAATCGGCGCTGTCAAGAGAAATAAAAAGATCGAACCTTTTCTCGTAATCTGAAGGCGTAGGCTCATTAACTATCTTGTCGGAATTCTTAAGTACAAGAAGCTCAGGACCTGCCTTCTCTAAGAATAAGGTAATCTCAATCCCTTCTGTGTTATTTATCAGGTAATTGTATACCGCAAGAGTTGAACCCATACAGTCGCCATCAGGCCTTACATGACCTGCGATGGCAACCGTATGAACATCCTCATTTAATAAACTCAAGATATTAATCATTGGTCTGATCCTTTGAATTTACGTCATCAATAAGCTTGCTCATGTTAACTCCGTATTCGATTGACTGATCAAGTATAAATCTTATCTCTGGTGTATTACGAAGGTTAACAGATCTTGCAAGCTGGCTCCTGATAAACGGAGCAGCGCTTTTAAGGCCTGCAATGGTGTCTTCCTGGACTTTTTCATCGCCAAGTACACTTATATAAGCCTTACAGGTCTTAAGATCGGGAGCAACTTCAACTCTTGTAACAGAAGTCATAACACCGATACGAGGATCTTTGACTTCATTTCTTATAAGGTCTGCAAGCTCTCTTAAGACCTCTTCATTTATTCTGGTATTTTTTATACTGTTTTTACGCATAAATAACTCCTAAAATGACTATCTTGGAACCTCTTCCATAACATAGAACTCAACCTGGTCAAATTCCTTAACGTCATTAAACTTTTCAAATACGAGACCGCACTCGTAACCTGTTGCAACCTCTTTAACATCATCTTTAAATCTCTTTAAAGATGCAAGGTTACCCTCGAAGATCTGCTCGCCTTCTCTTGTAATACGAGCCATACATCCTCTTGTGATCTTACCGTCAAGAACGTAGCTACCTGCGATATTACCGATACCTGAAGCTTTGAAGATCTGGCGGATCTCAGCGTGTGCGATAACCTTCTCTTCATATACAGGGTCGAGCATACCCTTCATGGCTGCTTCGATGTCTTCGATAGCGTTATAGATAACCTTGTAAAGTCTGATATCTACTGCTTCTCTTTCAGCTGTATCTTTAGCTGTAGCATCTGCTCTTACGTTAAATCCGATGATGATTGCGTTTGATGCGCTGGCAAGAGAAACATCACTTTCATTAATGGCACCAACAGCACCGTGGATAACGCGGATAGCAACCTCGTCGTTTGAAAGCTTTAAGAGACTCTGCTTAACCGCCTCAACAGAACCCTGTACATCAGCCTTGATAATAAGGTTAAGCTCTTTGATGTTACCTGCCTGGATCTGTGAGAAGAGTCCGTCAAGACTAAGCTTGGACTTGGTATCATCAAGAAGTTTAACACGGCTCTGGCTGATAAATGTATCTGCAGCGGCTCTTGCTTCCTTCTCATTCTTAAATGTAAGCATGATGTCACCTGACATAGGAACATCGTTAAGACCAAGGATCTCAACAGGAGTTGAAGGTGTAGCCTCTTTAACCTTTCTTCCCTTGTCATCGATCATGGCTCTTACCTTACCAAAGGTAGAACCTATTGAAATAGCCTCACCTACATGGAGAGTACCCTTTTGTACAAGTACTGTAGCAACAGGACCTCTTCCCTTATCAAGCTGTGCCTCGATAACAACGCCTCTTGCGGCTCTGTTAGGATTAGCCTTATAATCATTAACTTCTGCGGTAAGAAGGATCATCTCAAGAAGAGTATCGATACCTTCTTTTGTGTGTGCAGATACAGGAACGAAGGTTGTGCTTCCGCCCCAGTCTTCAGCAATAAGCTCATGCTCTGTAAGTTCCTGCTTAACTCTGTCTATATTTGCACCCGGCTTATCGATCTTGTTTATAGCTACGATGATCTCAACGCCTGCAGCTTTGGCATGGGAAATAGCCTCTACAGTCTGTGGCATAACGCCGTCGTCTGCTGCAACAACAAGGATAGCGATATCTGTAGCCTGAGCACCACGCATACGCATGGATGTAAACGCTTCATGTCCAGGAGTATCAAGGAATGTGATCTTCTGTCCTTTTACGTCTACTGTATAGGCACCGATAGCCTGTGTGATTCCGCCGGCCTCTTTTGATGTAACATTTGTAGATCTGATGGCATCAAGAAGTGATGTTTTACCGTGGTCAACATGACCCATAACGCAGACTACAGGAGGACGTCTTACCATATCTGCTTCGTTTTCCTCGTCCTCTTTAAGAAGCTCTGCAATAACATCGACCTTTTCTTCAGGCTCTGCAATACAGTTAAACTCAAGAGCTATCTCTTCTGCTTCTTCAAAAGTGATCTCCTGATTAATGGAGTACATCTTGCCTTCCATAAAGAGTTTCTTAACTACTGCAGCAGGAACAAGTTTCATCTTATCTGCAAGCTCTTTGATCGTAAGAGACTCAGGCAGGATAATGGTCTTGATTCCGTCATCAGGCTCTTCAGGCTTTTGAACGACTTCAGGCTTAATGAAAGCACCCTTTCTGTTAGGGTCTTTCTTCTTACGTCTGAACTCGTCATCGTCCATACCCATATTTATATTCTTTTTGTCAAAACGCTTTCCGTTTGCGTTGCGCTCGCCTCTGTCTCTGTCTTTCTCGCGCTCACGCTCTTTATCTTTGCTCTTGTCGCGAGTAGATGTGGTCTTTTGGATACGATCATCCTTTGGAGCATCAGGAATGGAAATTCTGCGCTTTCCGGCATTTCCTCGTCCGTTAGCTCCTCCTCTTCTCTGATCGTTATCATCGTCCTTATCTTTGTTAAATCCGCCGCCGCGGTTATCAAAGCCGGGCCTTCCGCCTCGATTTCCGTCACGGTTACCCTGTGGTCTGTCAAAATTTCTTCCCTCAGGTCTGCCGTTTCTGTCACCGTTTCTGTTATCTCTAACAGGTCTGTCGCCGTTTCTTCCTGAATTTCCTGCAGGTCTTGCCGGTCTTTCTGATCTGTCGTTTCTTTCAGGTCTGTCATTTCTTTCAGGCCTGTCATTTCTTTCGACTTTCTCGGTCTTAACCGGCTTTTCTGTTTTTTCTTCTTTATTTGCCTGTTCGTTTATAGCCTGCTCTTTTACTGTCTCAACAGGTTTTTCAGAAGATTCTTCTTTTTCTTTGCGAGGAGCTTCCTGGCTTTTTTCATTTTCAGGAGAAGGTTTAACCTTTCTGATAGGTCTTCCCTCTTCGTCAAGCTTAAGCTTATGAACTACATGTCCGCCTTCTTCATGCGGCTTTTTCTTTGGCTTATCAGAAGGCTGCTTAGCATCTAAAACAGGCTGCTTCTTATCGCCTTCAGAAGCGGCCGGTCTCTTTTTAAGAAGATGCGGAGCATATTTCTTTAATATCATTTTCTGTGCTGCTTCATCAATGACAGAGGTATGATTAACAACACCCTGAACGTTTTCAGCCTTAAGGAAATCAACAACTTCCTTATTGGCTACTTCAACGCCGTTCTTTTTCATTTTTTCGGTAAAATCTTTTATCTGGTACTTAGCCATTATTTTCCGCCTTTCTACCATCATAATTTTTTAATATACTGTCAGCAAAGCCCTCATCAAGAACGGCAACCGACGCTCTGATCTGATTCCCCGTAGCTTTGCCAAGTTCTTCCTTGGTTCCGTATATGATGATCGGAACCTTATAGAAAGTGCAGGAATCATTGAAATTCTTTTTTGTATTATCGGATGCATCGGTGGCTACGATAACGAGCCTGGCCTTCTTTTCTTTAATGGCCTTTTCGGTAGAAAACTCACCGCCAACGCAGTTACGCGACCTTGTTGCAAGTCCGACATAAGATAAAATCTTATCGTTCAAATTATCAAAACTCCTTTAATAGCGAGTCATATATCTCTTCAGGAATAGGAACTTTAAGCGATCTTTCAAGTCCTTTGTTTTTCCTTGCGGCCTGATAGCATTCTATTGAATTGCAGATATATGCACCGCGTCCGTTCTGTCTGCCTGTTTTGTCAATGAGGATCTGCCCTTCCGGAGTCTTGATAACACGTATAAGCTCTTTTTTAGGTTTCATCTCATTACAGCCGAGACATTTTCTTTCGGGTATCTTTTTAGGAAGCATAAATATACCTCTTATTCTTCGGTATTTCCATCTTCGGTAGCATCTTCATCTTCGTAGTACTCATCTTCCTCGTACTCGTCTTCATACTCGTACTCGTCGTCATCATACTCCTGTGACTCAGACTTGATATCGATCTTGTAGCCTGTAAGTCTTGCTGCAAGTCTTGCATTCTGACCTTCCTTACCAATAGCAAGTGAAAGCTGATTATCAGGAACAATAACCTTTGTTGTTCTGTCTTCAGGATTAACGTCAATGCTGATGGCTCTGGCAGGAGAAAGAGCATTTACGATAAATACCGCAGGATCTTCATCCCAAACTACAATATCGATCTTCTCGCCGCGAAGCTCGTCTACAATGGCATTTACTCTTGCGCCGTTAACACCTACGCAGGCACCGACAGGATCTACGTTAGGATCGTTGCTCCAAACAGCGATCTTTGTTCTTGAACCTGCTTCTCTTGCGATACTCTTGATCTCAACAGTACCGTCCTGGATCTCTGAAACCTCAGCCTCAAAAAGTCTCTTTACAAGCTCAGGATGAGTTCTTGAGATAGTGATCCTTGGTCCTCTTCCTGTGTCTTTAACTTCTACAACGTAAAGTTTAACTCTTTCTGTAGGTCTGAATCTTTCTGTCTTAACCTGCTCATTTTCCATAAGCATAGCATCGATATTGTTAATGTTAAAAGCGATGTTTGCACCGTTGTATCTCTGAACGATACCTGTAACGATCTCTTTTTCTTTCTCTGCATACTGTCCGTAAAGAACTTTACGCTCTTCCTCGCGGATCTTCTGAACTACTACCTGCTTAGCCTTCTGAGCTGAGATTCTCCAAAAGTCCTTTGGAGTAACCTCTTCAGAAACTGTATCGCCAACTGAAGCCTTTGGGAATTTAACCTTTGCTTCTGTAACGCTCATCTCAAGTGCAGGATCTGTAACTTCTTCAACTACGACCTTTTCTGCAGTAACTGCAACAACACCTGTCTGTCTGTTGATGTTTACCTTTATGTTGTCTGCCTTGCCAAACTGATTCTTGCAGGCAGCAACAAGTGAATTTTCAACTGCTTCGAGAATAACATCTTTGCTGATACCCTTCTCATTTTCAAACTCATCAAGTGCTATTATAAGATCTTTTGCGCTATCGTATTTTTCCATTTTTCTTTTGACAACCTCTCTTTCATTTATTAAAAGTCAATTGATAATCTGATCTGTGCAATATCTTTTCGAAGGAAATCCATGGCAGAATCATCCGAAAACTTAAGGGTGACCTTCTCGCTGTCGTAGGAATCAAGTACACCGGTAAAGTCTTTCTGCTTGTTGATGGCCTTATAGAGCTTAACATCAACCTCTTTTCCGATACTTCTTGCAAAGTCCTTTTCCTTCTTTAAAGCTCTGCCAAGCCCCGGAGAGCTGATCTCCAAGATATAAGCTTCTTCTATGAAATCTTCCTTATCAAGAAGATCGCTTACCTTTCTTGAAACAAACTCACAGTCGTTTACCGAAAAGCCGCCTTCTTTGTCAATGTAGGCTCTAAGATACCAGGTACCGGCTTCTTTAACATACTCAACATCAACAAGCTCGAAGTTGTTTTCTTCGACAATAGGCATAAGCATTTTTTCAAAACGCTGCTCTATCTGTTCTTTGTTTGCCATAGTCCCTTCTCCTTTTTAATTTTATATATGAAAAAAGTGAACCTTTACGGTTCACTCTTTTGCAACTTGATTAAGTAACAGCTGGTAGGGGAATCGAACCCCTGTTTTCGCCGTGAGAGGGCGACGTCTTAACCCCTTGACCAACCAGCCTTAAGGACAAGACAAAGTATAACACATGGGATTTTGTTTTGCAAGTGTTTTTTTATATTTTTTTAAAAAAACATACAAAAGGCGCAATAATCCCCTTTGCTGCTACCAGACGACGTCGGATTTCTCAACAAATTCGTCCGCTCCGTGTCTTGGATGTTCTTTGATCACCTTTGCTCCTTCAACAAGAGCACAGGTAATATCAGACTCAAACTGCACGGAAGTTGCGTTGATCTTTGAATAAGCTTCGCCCTTTTCGGTAACAACATATTTGCTCGGAAGTCTGTTTAGTGCGTAGCTGTAAAGATCCAGAGTGCATTTTTCACATTGACATATATTAAGTATATCTTTTAATTCTTTATATTTGAACTTAACCATGAGTTCCATGATATTAGTGAGTTCTTGTCTCTCCATAGCCACGCCTCCATTAAAAAATGATAGTTAGCATAACTTCTTACACTAACTATCATTATACAAAACTAATACTTCAAAATCAAGAATCTGTTATTATTTCTTACGTTTAGAATTATATGCAAAATATCCGCAAAGACATGCCGCAAATGCAACTATTACCAAAATAATTACAATTGTAGTATTGCTCTTATTCTTTTTCTCATTTACCTTCTCTTTTGAAGCAGCTTGTTCTTCTGAAGTATTGACATTTACAGTGTCGTTACTTTCAGTCTTATCTTCCTTTATTTCTTCGCTCTTTTCATCTGATTTAGCTTTAAGCTGTTCGTATCTGACTTCCCAAGGAGTACCTTTTATATTGGCTGCTTCTCTGTCAGACAGCTTTTTACTGCTGATCCAGTGAAATAAAGTCTCTTCACCGTCTATGCTTTCATTTTTAAGAACGTATATCCAGCTGTAATGACCGTTATATTGATAATCATTATATAAACCTGTGGTATCATGTACGTCAGAAGGTTCAAAGAAGTGCACGTCAGTTGCGCCCGCTTCTTTAAGTCTTCTAAATGCAGCTCTTGAAAAATCATCTTTAAGCTTTATGTTTCCATCTGCGTCTTTTCCAAATGTCGACTGGCCTGTCATATAATTAAACTTTACATCAGCAATGCCAACAGTTGGATCGTTTGTGGCATGAGTAAACCATATCGGAATATTTTTAAGATAATTAATTGCGTCATCTGATAGGAATGAATTACTGTAGGCCTCACAAACCGGATATGCAGCTGCAAAGGTATCAGGATAGTTTACTATCATATTCATGGTCATATATCCGCCATTTGAACATCCGCCGATATAGATCCTGTCTTTATCGATATCAGGGTGAGAGTTTGCAAAATCCATTATCATCTCATATAAAGTGCCCGTGTACATTGATGTAAATGATGTATTTGTCATATTATAGGGCTGACCGCTTACGTTCATCCAGACTGTAGGAGTCTGAGGAGCAAATACATATGCACCTTCTTCAAAGTTTTTTTGCACCTCATCTGAAATAAGGTTAACTACTCTGTTTCCAAGAATAGCAATATATGGATCCGTTCCGCCTTCTCCCGCGCCGTGTATCCAGATAATAAGAGGTTTCTTATTATCGTCGGTATTTGGAGCCCAGAAGGCATAAGTTAAAGTATCGTTATCAAGGCCATCATTAAGGATAACCTCATCTTTTGAAGTGTAAGAGCCCATCTCAAAGCTGTCTGCCTCCGGGCAGATAACTTTGCTGCAATGCCCTATCTTAACATCTCCTCTTGTAAAAAGGATTGAGTAATCAGAGGCCCAGTTATTAAGCCCTGTTGCCATGTCATAAGTAAAAGCCATACACGAAGCTATGTCAGGTCCAACCTGAAGTTCTAATGCCACGTATTTGCCGTTGTCATCTCTGTTTCCGTTTTCATCAGAAAAATATATTGCTGTAATAACTCTTTCTTCAGTTGCCCTGCCTGCAAACCCCGTATATGTTGTAAATACTTTAGGTGATACAGATGAAGTAAGATCATCACCCGAAATTATGATCTTGTCTACAGCAGGACCCCAGTCATAACCGTTTACGACTGCAACAAAAGATGTTCCCTCTGTAAGATCATCATCATAGTCAGAAATAAATACAGGAGCATTTGAAGCCTTGACCTTTGATACATTTAATAGGCATAAAGCAATCAAAAACAAGCCCAATAATACTTTGATCTTTTTCATATACAATACCTCTTTTGCAATTTGATAGGCGTATTATATTTTTAGGTGCAAAAAAAAGCAAGCAAACCTGCCTGCTTTTTTATGTCGATTATTTTATTAAATGTATAAAAAATAAGATCATTTAACCAGTTCCGGATTAAATTTAGTAAGGTAATTGTACATAGCACCGTACTGATTGGCATCGCCCTGATATACACATCTTTCAATCCTGCCTGTAGGAAGAAGGCCGTATAGCATACTGTCTTTTTTGAATTTTTCGACAGCCTTTATTATATCAGGGATAAGCATATCCTGTCTGGATATACCGCCGCCGATAGCAAATACTTCAGGGTCATAAACTGAGCCAAGGTTGATGATCATAGCTGCAACATTTTTGCAGAACTCATTATAGATCTCAACAGCAGCAGGATAGCCGGATTTGATGATCTCAAAAGCCTTAAGACCGTCGATCTCAACGCCTTCATAATCAGGATGAACAGGACCCTTTTTCCATACGCCTGCATCAACAAGACTCTGATAAAAGCCTTTCTTGCTTACATCGTGACCTACGCAAAGACCTATCCTTGCAACAAGAGCAGATGCAGTCATCTTGCACTGTGCAGAATTTGCCCAGTCAAGGTTCCAGTCAAGTGTTGTAAATGAAAGCTCTCCTGCTGTATAGTGTTTGCCTTTGTATAATGCGCTCTTTTGAACAAGACCGCCTGCTACGCCGGTTCCAAGAATAATAACGATACCGTTATCTGCTCCATCAAGAGCACCGCCCCAGCTTTCTGCAAGAGCACCGCATTTTCCATCATTTTCAATAAGCCAAGGCTTACCTTCAAAAACAGGGTCAAATGCATCTTTAAGAAGGGTATTGATATAAATACCGCTGTAAGCTCCGCCGCCTGATAAAAGAGTTGTCTCTGAATCTACAAAGCCCGGAAAGCTGATAGTAATGCCTTCTATCTCGTCTTTAAACTGATCGTAGATACCCTTTGTGGCAGCCACAAATTCTTCGGCTGTTCTAGTAGGGGCAGGAACTTCACCGCTTGCATATCTTTTTTTATTTTCGTCCATAACGGAATATTTAACAAATGTTCCGCCGTAGTCATATACCAATACTTTCATATATCCTAATCTCCTTAATTGATAGTGTTTCACAAACAAAACAAATTTTAATATAGTAAAGTCAAAAAATCAAGAAACAAACGTACCAATTTTTTGTAACGAATTATAATGCAAAAAGATCGGTAAGGCTTATCTGGTTTGAATCAGGAAGGCCGTCAAGAAGATGAAGTCTTGTCATGGTATCTATAGTAGTCTGAGTAGTTTTGCTTCTTTGCTTAAGATCGTCTTTTGAAAAGAACGGCCCGTCTTTAAGAGCATCCACAATACCCATGGCAGCCTTATCTCCCATTCCGTCTATACTGTTTATTGCAGGCATAAGATGCTTGTCATCATAAATAGTAAAATGCTTTGCTTCTGCTTTAGTTATATCAATAGGAACAAAGGAATATCCTCTTGCGTACATTTCCTGTACTATTTTCATATCTTTAAGCATATCCCCTTCTTTTTGCGAAGCATCATACCCTTTCATCTTTATCTTTCGCATCTCTTCTTCAAGCTTCGTCTTTCCAAGGCACATAACCTCATAATCAAAAGCTGAAGCTCTGATGGAAAAATAAGCTGCATAATAGGCAAGAGGCTGATAAACCTTAAACCAGGCTATACGAAGAGCCATCATAACGTACGCAACCGCATGGGCCTTCGGGAACATGTACTTTATCTTATTACAGGAATCCATGTACCACTCAGGAACGTTGCAGGCTCTCATGTCTTCCTTCCAGCCTTCCCATTTGTCACACTTACCGGCAGCAACTTTACCTTTTCGTACATTTTCCATAATATTGAATGCTTTACCAGCTTCAACGCCCATGTAGATAAGATAAGTCATGATATCATCACGGGTACAGATAGCTGATGAAAGTGTACATATGCCCTGATTTACAAGGTCCTGGGCATTATTTGTCCAAACATCGGTACCGTGCGAAAGACCGGATATACGAACAAGCTCAGAAAAGCTTGAAGGTTTTGTCTCTCTAAGCATCTGCATAACAAAGTCAGTACCAAATTCAGGTATACCAAGAGATCCAAGATCGCATCCGTCAAGATCTTCAGGAGATATGTTAAGTGATTTAAGGCTCCTGAAAAGCTCAAGTACTCCCGGGTCATCCATACGGATCTTTAAAGGATCGATCCCTGTGATATCCTGAAGCATACGGATCATGGTCGGATCATCATGACCGAGGATATCAAGTTTTAAAAGGTTGTGGTCAATTGAGTGGTAATCAAAGTGCGTGGTAACGGTTGAGGTTGTCATATCGTTTGCAGGGCGCTGCACAGGGGTAAATGTATAAATCTCCTCGCCGATAGGAAGAACTACGATACCGCCGGGGTGCTGCCCTGTAGTACGCCTTACATCAACGCAGCCCTGCGCTATACGCTCCATCTCAGCCCTTCGCATGCCGCTTATTCCGTGAAGTTCATTATATTTAAGCACAAAACCTACTGCTGTCTTTTCGGCTACAGTACCAATGGTACCGGCTCTGAATGTCTGTCCTTCGCCAAATATAACCTCTGTATAGGCATGGGCTTTTGACTGATATTCACCGGAGAAGTTAAGGTCGATATCAGGTTCCTTATCTCCGTAAAAACCGAGGAATGTCTCAAAAGGTATATCATGTCCGTCTTTAACAAGTTCTTCACCGCATACCGGGCACTTTCTGTCAGGAAGGTCAAAGCCGGATCTACCCGAATATGCCTTAACTTCCTCAGAGTCAAAATCATGAAAATGGCACTTTTTGCAATAATAATGGGCAGGAAGCGAGTTAACCTCAGTGATACCCGCCATAGCGGCAACAAAGGAGGAACCTACAGAACCTCTTGAACCTACCAGATATCCGTCTTCATTTGACTTCCAAACAAGCTTCTGGGCTATGATATACATAACCGCAAAACCATTGCCGATAATGGATTTAAGCTCGTGTTCAAGGCGCTCTTCTACCTGTTTTGGTAAAGTTTCCCCGTACATGTCATGAGCCTTGTCATAACATATCCTTCTAAGTGTATCAGCTGAATTTTCAATAACAGGCGGACACTTGTCAGGTCTTACAGGTACTATTTTCTCTATCATATCGCAAATAAGATTGGTATTTGTAATTACAACCTCTCTTGCCTTTGCATCCCCAAGATACTTAAATTCTTCAAGCATCTCTTCTGTGGTTCGCATATATAAAGGAGCCTGTTTATCTGCATCTTCAAAGCCTTTTGAGGTCATTATCATACGCCTGTAGACTTCATCTTCAGGATTCATAAAATGCACGTCACAGGTGGCAACAACAGGCCTTCCCATCTCTTCGCCAAGAGACACGATCCTTCTGTTTATGTCTTTAAGATCATCCTCTGAATTTATTCTCTCATGATCCGGCTTATTGCTTTCCACCATGAACATGTTGTTTCCAAGAGGCTGAATCTCAAAATAATCATAAAAATTTGCGATCCTGTGTATCTCATCATCACCGCGCTCTTCTAAGATGGCACGGTATAGTTCACCGGCTTCGCAGGCAGAGCCGACAATGATACCCTCTCTGTTTTCAGCAAGAAGAGTCTTAGGTATCCTTGGATATCTTGAAAAATAATCAATATGTGACTTACTTACAAGCTTATAAAGATTGATCCTTCCGATATCATTTTTAGCAAGCAAAATTATATGGTGAGCCCTGAGTTTTTTGATGATCTCAGGAGCAAGCTTTCTCATATCAAAAAGCTCTTTAAGGCTCTTTACTCCTTTTTCAGCAAACATTTCCGTAAGCTTAAGATAAATATGCGCGGTAGCTTCTGCATCATCTACGGCTCTGTGGTGATTCTCAAGGCTCATATTAAGTGCATCGCAAAGAGTATCAAGCTTGTGATTTTTAAGTGTAGGAAGAGCTATACGGCCCATTCCCATGGTATCTACAATTGTAAGATCAACATTAATACCAAGTTTTTTAGCCTTTTCTTTTATAAATCCTGTATCAAAGCCTGCGTTATGTGCAACAACCATTGCACTGCCGATAAAATCAAGAAACTCAGGAAGTATCTCTTCTATCCCTCTTGATCCCATAACCATTTCGTCAGTGATGCTTGTAAGCTCAGTGATCCTTGCAGGGATCGGAACCCTTGGGTTTATAAAGGTTGAAAACCTGTCGATTATCTGTCCGTCTTTTACCTTTAAGGCACCTATCTCGATTATCTCATTTTTCTGCGGAGAAAAACCGGTTGTCTCAATATCAAAAACAACGGCTTCATCTGTAAGCAGATTGTTCTTATCATTAATGACCACATTGTTTTCATCATCGACAATATAGCCTTCGCAGCCGTATATTACTTTAAAATCGTCATTCTTATCAAGGCAATGATATGCTTCGGTAAAGGACTGAACAACGCCGTGGTCTGTAATGGCAACAGCCTTATGCCCCCAGCTTTTAAGAGTTTTAAGAAGGGGTTTAACCTTAACTACCGCATCCATATCGCTCATTACCGTATGAAGATGCAGTTCAACACGCTTTTCTTCTGAAGTATCCATTCGCTTTACTCTGAAATCTGAGTCTTTTTTGATACCCACAAGATATCCAAGCTTTGTCTCTTTATTAAAAGTGTCGTAATTTGGAACACCCTTAAGCCTTATAAACTTGCCCACCGCAAGATTATCCCTTATATCAGGCATATCATCTTCGTTACGTACAAACAGCATACATCCGATACTGTCTGTAAAATCCGTAACGGCAAATTTGATCATAAAAAGCCCGTTTTTAGTAATTGTCTCATCGTAATTTAAGACCTGACCTCTTATTACAACCTCAGAATTCATACCGTCAACTATGGATGAAATATTTATTATCTCGCCGTCAAATGGCTTTCCGTAAAAGATATCAGGATCGTCTACAGGTTTTTTCTTAACAAATTTTGCATTATTTTTAGGAACAAAAGCTGTCTTTTTAGGGCTCTCGCTCTTTTCACTCTCTTTTACAGGAGATTTATCTTTTTTAACTTCCTGCTCTTCTTTCTTTGGAGCCTCAGTTGCTTTAACGTTTTTAAATACTACTTTTTCTTCCGGTTCTTCTTTCTTTTGAGCCTCATAGTATTCATAAGTTACTTCAAGTTCAAAGCCAAACCTTTCATCATAGGTTTTCTTAAGCCATGCACCTATTTCTTCAAGATTAGTCTTAAAGAAAGGATTATTCTCACATTTTAATACAAGAACACCATCTTTAAAATAAACTTCAGACTTATATAAAACACCCGCATGTACTCTGCTTTTTTCGCTGATCTCATCAAAAAGACTTTCTTTATATGCATCAAAAAGGTTCTCATTGGTATACTGTGCAGACAAAGAAAAATGAGGCACCAAAGTAACGGTAGCCTCATCTTTGTTGTAGCCAAAAAGCTGTTTGCCAAGAACTTCGGTGATCTTCTTTAAGGATCTGTATTCAATAAGTCTGGGACTGTCTATGAAAATAGCAAGATTATTTTCGCCTTTTTTCATGACAACACGTTCAACTGTAACACAGTCAAGCGTTCCAATTAGATTTTGAGGGAATTCAACTCCCTCAAAGCTTTCAAGAAATTTAAGCCCCATACCAAGATCATCTCCAACATTTAAGTTCTTCTTCAAGAGCGTTAAGAAGCTCGCTTTCAGGAAGCTTCTTAACTATCTCCCCCTTCTTTATAAGGAGGCCTTCGTGGATACCTCCCGCAATACCAAGATCTGCTTCCTTTGCTTCACCGGGGCCATTAACAACGCACCCCATTACAGCAACCTTAAGATCAAGGTGATCATATTTTTTACACATCTGCTCAACTTTACCTGCAAGAGAAATAAGGTCTATCTGAGTTCTGCCGCAGGTAGGACAGGAAACAACTTCTATACCGCCTTTTCTAAGACCAAGAGTCTTAAGTATAACCTTTGCAGTCTCAACCTCACATACCGGGTCTCCTGTAAGCGAAACTCTGATGGTATCTCCAATGCCCTCATTTAATATAACGCCAAGACCGATAGCGCTTCTTATGCTGCCTGTCATAACGGTTCCGGATTCTGTAATACCAACGTGAAGCGGATAGTCCGTCTTTTTACTTATAAGCCTGTGAGCATCAATTGATAAAAGTACATCTGTGGATTTAATGGAAATAACGATATTGTCATATCCCGCATCTTCTATCATATTCACTTTATCAAGAGCGCTTTCCACAAGGCCCTCTGCCGTAACATGACCATATTTTGCAAGGATGTCTTTTTCAAGAGAACCGGAGTTAACTCCCACCCTTATAGGGATATTTCTTTCTTTGGCGCAGGAAACAACAGATAAAAGTGCATCTTTACCTCCGATATTTCCGGGGTTTATCCTTATCTTATCTGCTCCGTTTTCAATGGCTGCTATAGCCATTTTGTGGTCAAAGTGAATATCTGCTACAAGCGGGATATGGATCTGCTCTTTTATCTTTGCAAATGCTTTTGCAGCCTCCAGAGTAGGAACAGTGCTTCTTACAATATCACATCCGGCTGCTTCAAGCGCAAGTATCTGCGCCACAGTAGAGTCAACATCTTCTGTTTTTGTATTTGTCATTGACTGTATAAGAACAGGATTTCCCCCGCCTATAACTTTATTACCTATTTTGATTACTTTACTCATATTATACCTTATATTCCAAATATTTTTAAAATGTCATTAAAGAACACAAATACCATAAGAACCATAAGCAGAGCAAAACCTACAAAGTGTACGATACCTTCTTTATCTGAAGGAATAGGCTTACGTCTTATAGCTTCAACAATAAGGAACAAAAGTCTTCCTCCGTCAAGAGCCGGTATTGGCAAAAGATTCATAACACCAAGGTTGCTTGAAAGAAGGATGCAGATATTTGCCATGTTTATAAGGATCATCAATGCTCCTTCTTTTTTGCTCTGGTTATAAGTGTCTCCGATCATATTTACTATGCCAACAGGACCTGATATATCTCTTCTGCTGACTTTTCCGCTTATCATAAGGCCAAGAGATTTAACAGTATTCTTGATCCAAAATGCAACTTCATAAGCAGAATACCTGATGGTATCAAAAAATCCGCCTTTATGTCTTATTAGATTGTAAGAAAAGCCTGCCGTAAGGGAACTGCCATGATATTCAGGTGTAACAGTAAAGGAAAGTGTCTCACCGTTTCTGTTTAACTCAACATTTACAGGCTCTCCGTTTAAAGGACTTTCTACAAAATACTGAAAAAGATCAGCTCCGGTATTGATCTTTACACCGTTAATGCCGGTAATAACATCGCCTTCTTTAATGCCGCTTTTTTCAAAAACACCGCCTTCGCTGACAGATTCAACGGTGCAGGCCACCTCGCTTGACATATAAGTAAATCCGAGAAGGTAAGTATCTTTGCTTTTTGGCATAAGGCTTACGGTCTCTTTCTTTCCGTCACGCTTATATGTCACATTTACAGGCTTACCCTCTTCATAAGGATTTAACTGCAAATGAAGGGAAATATCTCTTCCGATGGTAATGTTATCTTTTCCGATCTTTGTAATAACATCGCCTTCTTTAAGACCTGCCTCGTATGCAGCGCTGCCATTTTCAACAGATGTGACTACAGCAGGATCATAACCTGCAAAACCTATGACCACAAGAGAAAAAATAAAAGCAAGGATAAAATTAAAAGCAGGACCTGCAACAACAACAAAAATCCTGTCAAGCACAGGCTTATTGCCGAATGCATTTACATCATCGCTTTTTTCATCTTCTCCAACCATAGCACAGGAGCCGCCGATAGGAAAAAGCTTAATAGAAAATCTGACTCCGTTCTTTTTTCCTACTCTGCTAAAAAGTCTTGGTCCCATACCTATAGAAAACTCAGTAACGGTAATACCCGCTCTGACTGCCAAAAGATAATGACCAAATTCATGTATTACAACAACAAGTGTAAATACAAGAAGTGCCCAAACAATACTCATCTTTTATCAAAAACCTCTACTTTCATCTATCTTTGCATATACTTCTTTTTCCGTCTCAAGTATTTCATCAAGAGAAGGATTTTTTATAACAGGGATCTTATCCATCATTTCTTCTATTATTTCAGTTATGGTAAGATACCCGATCTTTTCGTTTAAAAACAGGCTGACTGCCTTTTCGTTAGCCGCATTAAATACAGTAGGCATACTTCCTCCTTCTTTTCCTGCGCGAAGGGCAAGAGAAAGACCTTTAAAAGTATCAGGATCAGGCCTGTCAAATTCAATGCTTTTTAAATCCCAAAAATCAAGGCTCCTGCCGTCTATATATCTTCTCTCAGGGTAATATAAAGCATAGGAAATAGGCGCTCTCATATCAGGAAGACCGAGCTGTGCCATAACGCATCCGTCTTTAAACTGTACCATGGAATGAATGATGCTCTTTGGCTGAATAACAACCTGTATATCATCAAGTTCTACACCAAAAAGCCATCCTGCTTCCATAACTTCTAGGCCCTTATTTACCATTGTAGAAGAATCTATGGTGATTTTTTTGCCCATAGACCAGTTTGGATGTTTTAAGGCATCTGCCAATGTAACATTTTTAAGATCTGCTAATGTCTTTCCTCTAAAAGGACCGCCTGAAGCCGTTAAAAGGATCTTTTCTATCTTATTTACGCTCTCCCCGTTAAGACACTGAAAAATAGCGGAATGCTCAGAGTCTACAGGAAGTATACGAACATTATTTTCTTTTGCAAGAGGCATGATAATATGGCCTGCTGTAACAAGGGTTTCCTTATTTGCAAGAGCTATATCTTTACCGCTTTTAATAGCTTCTATGGTAGGTCTGATGCCAATCATACCCACAAAAGCAGTTACGACCATCTCTGCAGAAGGTATAACTGCGCATGAAATAAGACCTTCCATGCCTGAAACAACTTCCGGATATTTGCCGATCTTAAGGCTGCCTAGCCTTTCTTTAAGTTCGCAGGCCTTATCTTCTCTAAAGACACACACAAGCTCAGGCTCAAACTCTTCTATCTGTTTTAAAAGAAGGTCGACATTAGAATTTGCGGAAAGCCCTACCACTTTAATGTCTTTATTAATTCTGACTATATCAAGAGTCTGGGTTCCGATAGAACCAGTAGACCCAAGTATTGAAATCTTTTTCAAATCAATTCACCTCAAAGCATGAACAAAGCAAGATAATAAATTATCGGTGCCGTGATTATAACAGAATCAAATCTGTCAAGCACGCCGCCGTGCCCCGGTATAAGCCTGCCATAGTCTTTTATATTAAAGTTTCTCTTAATACCTGATGCAGTAAGATCACCGATCTGGCTAATAATTGCACCAACCCCGCAAACAATGGCAAAGATCCAGACAAGATCAAAGGTAAGGTCAGTAAAATTAGCACAGGCAAGACCGTATAAAGCACCGATCAAAGAAGAGCCCAAAACGCCGCCTATTGCACCTTCAACAGATTTATGAGGACTAAGTACAGGCGCCAGTTTGTGTTTGCCAAATAGCCTTCCCGCACAATAAGCACAGGTATCACAGCCCCAGGATGAAATATAGATAAGCCATACAACCCATCTTCCAAAGGACAGTTCTCTGGTAAGATAAACAAACTGCAGCGTTACCACCGTATAGGCCATTCCAAAAAAAGTGGTAAAAAGCTCTGTTGCCGTATATTTTGGAAAAGCAAAAACAAATACAGCCCCTGCAACTATCAAAAAGCAGATAATTACAGGTAGTTTTGGATCATAGGACAAAAAGTTTCTAAAATACAGACAGAGGGAATATATAAGCCCGAAAATAAAGCCTGTCAATAAAAGAGCCTTCTTTTTTGCTATACCTGTAGCATTATAAAATTCATACAAACCCTTAAGGGAAAGAGCTGCCATTAGTAAAAACAGCGCAGTACCACCAAGATAATTAAAAAGCAAAAGAATAAGCAGTAAAACCACGCCGCTTATAAGTCTTTTTAAAAACATGAAAAAAGCCTCCTTTATTTGGCGTTGCCAAACCTTCTGTCTCTGTTTTTGTAGTAATCTATAGCCTTAATTAAATCTTCTTTGGTAAAGTCAGGCCATAAAACGTCCGTAAAATAAAGCTCTGCATAAGATAACTGCCATAAGAGGAATCCCGAAAGTCTCTGCTCACCGCTTGTACGTATAAGAAGGTCCGGATCAGGGATACCTTTTGTATCAAGATTACCGCTTATAAGTTCTTCAGTAATCTCCTCAGCATCATACCCGTCATACGCAAGTTTCTTATAGCATCTTATTATCTCGTCTCTTCCGCCGTAATTAAGAGCTATAATAAGAGTAAGCCCTGTATACGCTGCAGAATCTGCCTCAAGATCTTCTATGGCGCTTACAAGATCAGGCGTAAGACCTTTTCTGTCTCCGATTACTTTAACGCGCATATTGTTTTCTTTAGCTCGTTTCTTAGAATCAGTAAGATAGTTTTTTAAAAGCCTCATAAGCTCATTTACTTCATCGGCAGATCTTTTCCAGTTTTCTGTAGAAAAAGCATATAAAGTAAGGTATTTAACCCCAAGTTCATCTGCAGCCCTGCATATTCTCTCAACATTTTTGCTGCCTTCTGCATGGCCAAATGTACGCGGCATATTTCTTTTTTTAGCCCATCTTCCGTTTCCATCAAGGATTATGGCTATGTGCTTAGGTACTTCGTTCATATCTGTTCCTTTCGGACTAATATTAAAGGTTGTCCGATATAAGATAATCGAACAACCCCTATATTACATTTTTATACAGTCATGATCTCTTTTGACTTGTCTTCGGTAAGCTTATCGATCTCAGCAATAGCTTTGTCTGTGATCTTCTGAGTCTTATCTTCAACATCTTTAAGATCGTCTTCTGTAAGATCTCCGGCCTTATTCTGCTTTTTAAAAGTATCCATAGCATCACGTCTGATGTTACGAACGGCTACTTTTGCATTTTCAGCTTTTTTCTTAACATCTTTAACGAGTTCCTTACGTCTTTCCTCTGTAAGCTCAGGGAAAACGAGCCTTATGGCTTTTCCGTCGTTTGAAGGTGTAATTCCAAGATCTGATGCAATTATCTCTTTTTCGATAGCCTTAATAAGACTTGATTCCCAAGGCTGGATAAGGATAACTCTGGCTTCAGGAACGGAAACGTTGGCAACTGACTGAAGTTTACTTGGTGTTCCGTAATAATCAACTGTAATCTTATCAAGAAGATGAGGATTGGCTCTGCCGGCACGAATGTTGGCATATTCTTCTCTTAAGTTATCGATGGTTTTATTCATCTTTTCCTCATATGGTTTTGTAGGCATAATAAACTCCTCCTTAAACTGTAACTATAGTCCCTGTATTTTTGCCATTCATGGTATTAACGATGCTGTTTTCTTCGTTAAGTCCGAATACAAGCATAGGCATCTTATTTTCAAGAGCCATAATGGTAGCTGAAAGATCTACTACTCCAAGCTTTTTATCAAGAACTTCCTGTATGGAAACTTCATCATACTTTTTAGCGGAAGGGTTAACCTTAGGGTCGGAATCATAAACTCCGTCTATGGATTTTGCAAGAAGTATGATATCTGCTTCTATCTCGATAGCTCTTAAAACAGTTGCTGTGTCTGTTGAAAAATAAGGATGACCTGTACCGCCCGCAAAGAAGACTACCATACCCTTACTAAAGTACTTGTTTGCTCTGTCCTTTGAATAAAGCTTTGTCATAGAGCCACATTCAAAAGGAGTAAGGACGTTTGTCTTCATTCCAACAAATCTGAAAATCTCAGAAACATAAATGCAGTTCATAACGGTAGCAAGCATGCCAATCTGGTCAGCTTTGGTTCTGTCGATTGTGTTACTTGATCTTCCTCTCCAGAAATTACCACCGCCAATAACTATCCCGACTTCTACACCGTTATCCGTAAGTTCTTTTACCTGACGGGCTACTTTAAGGCAGGTCTCCTCATCAAAACCGGTTTTCTTGTCACCTGCAAGGGCTTCACCCGAAAGTTTTAAAAGGACTCTTTTGTATTTCATAATTAATTGTTCTCCTCGTCAAAGAATGTATCTATATCGACGGTTGAGTAGCTGAGTGAGCAATATCCCTCAAGAACAGCTCCGTTGTTGATCTGAACAGCCTTGGCATTGATATTACCCTTGATAACTGCTGTAGAATCAACGATAACAGGACCGTTAACATCGATCTGACCTTTAACAGCACCTGCGATAACGCTGGATGAAGCTGTGATATCACCAACAACTACAGTACCCACACCAATCTTAACAGAACCTTTTGAAATAATGCTTCCATCAAGTCTTGAAGTATTAACATAAACCTCAGAAGCTGTAGAATTACCTTTTACATTACCGATAATGGTAAGCTTGCCAAGACACTCAATATCGCCGGCAATGGTACCCATAACTTCAAGTGAACCATCTGATGTGATACTACCGTTTATTGTAGTTCCTTTTGTAATAACGGTAACATCTGACTTTGCTTCTGCATCAGAATCAAATGCAGAAGTAGATGAAGTCTCTGAAAATACATCAGAAGCAGAAGGCACGCTCTCCTCTTTTTCGAGTTCTTCTTCAGCAGAAAGATCTGAAAGCATCTGCTCGTCAACATTTCCGCTTGTCTCACCGTCAAGATCGAATTCGTCAAGAGATTCTTCTTCTCCTGCTGTTTCGTTTTCCTCTTCAGGTACAAGCTCATCTACAGCCTGCGCAAGATCTTCCTTCAATTCTTTAAAAAAACTCATTACTACAACCTCCCATTATAGATTTTATTTTCTGATAGTATGATGTACAGGCTCGGTGTTCTCATCGATAGGAAGGATATTATAACCTTCTGATCTGAGTTTTTTGATTATACGCGGAAGCGCTTCCACCGTAGTACCTTTTGTGGCAAGATCATGCATAAGTACAACTGCATTATCTTTGCCCTTTACACCATCAATAACGTTTTTATATATTTCTTCAGCAGAAAGGGGGTCTTTTTCCGCATCTCCGCTGGCAACGTTCCAATCAAAATAAGTAACGCCCTCTGAATCAAGAAACGCAGCAAGATCTTTAATAGAAACGCTGCTGACAGAGTTTGAACTTCCGCCCGGAAACCTGTAATATAAAGGCTTACTGCCGATATATTTTGTAAGGAGTTTACTTATCTTTTTGTAATCTTTTTTAAATGCAGCCTCAGACTCATAAAGCTTAGAGTATTTATGAGAGTAGGAATGCATACCAAGGGTATGTCCTTCTCTTACTATCCTTTTATAATGAGACTCGCTTGCAGGATCCGTCTGACCAACTGTAAAGAAGGTGGCTTTAACATCATATTCTGCAAGGATATCAAGGATACGGTCTGTATTTTCAGAAGGACCGTCATCAAAAGTAAGATAAACTTTAGGACCTATGATCGCGGGGTCCGAAGCAGGTTCTTCTTTGGCAGAGCTGCTCTTTATTACATCGTTTGCTGCAGATAAAGCACCTTCTGCTTTTTCTTGATCAGCAGAATCTGATAAAGCAGTGTCTGAAGCCTTACTTTCGGTCTCATCTACTATATAAACTTTGGCGTCTGAATTAATCTTTTCTTTATAAAGAGCGATCTCATCATTTAAGATCTGGTAGGAATCTTCAAGATAATCAAATCGCTTTTTTAAATCTCTAAACTCTCTTAAAAGTATAGAATTAAATATAACAGGAACCAAGAGAAAGAATATAAACAGGCCGATAATAACCTCTTTAAGCCTTCTTACTCTTTTCTTTCTTCTTTCATCCATCTTATCTCATCCATTCTTCGCACTAACAGATTTATTGTAACACAACCGCTATGATTTTTCTACATCAAATAATAAACAAATAATGAAAAATAAAGGAATAACGTCAAAAAAAGCTCACACCGCAAAGGATGTGAGCTTTAAAAGATCAAAGTATTAAATTACTTCATCTGAGCTGCAACTTCAGCTGCAAAGTCTTCATTCTTCTTCTCAAGACCTTCGCCGCACTCATAACGAACGAACTTCTTGATGCAAAGGTTTGCGCTGTTCTCTTTAGCAACCTGTGCAAGGTACTGGCCTACAGTCTGCTTTCCGTCTTCAGCCTTAACATATACCTGATCAACAAGGCAGATTTCCTTAAGCTCTTTGCTGATACGTCCGGCGATCATGCCTTCCTTAACCTTATCAGGCTTAGCAGCTTCCTTAGGATCGTTGTTGATCTGCTCACGAAGGATAGCCTTCTCATGCTCTACGAAATCACCAGGGATCTCTTCCTTGGTAACATACTTAGGATTCATGGCAGCAACCTGCATAGCTACGTTCTTTGTAGCTTCTTTGATCGCATCGTTAACAACATCAGACTGAACCTGAAGAAGGATACCGATTCTTCCGCCACCGTGAATATATGACTGAACGAAACCGTCAGGAGCACAGATCTGCTCAAATCTTCTGATGTTCATGTTCTCACCGATAACAGCGATCTGGCTTGAAAGCTCTTCTTTAACTGTCTTTGAAGAATCAAGTGACCATGTCTCAGCAAGGAATTCGTCGATATCAGCAGCTGTAGTGTTTGTAGCCTGAGCTGCAACAGCTGCAACGTATGTCTGGAACTTCTCATTCTTAGCAACGAAGTCTGTCTCAGAGTTAACCTCTACGATAGAACCTTTCTTCTCATCAGCTGAAAGGTTGCAAGCAACAACACCTTCTGCAGCGATACGGCTGGCTTTCTTTTCTGCCTTAGCCATACCGTTCTTACGAAGCCACTCAACAGCCTCGTCCATATTACCGTCTGTAGCGCCGAGAGCCTTCTTGCAATCCATCATTCCGGCACCGGTCATCTCACGTAACTCTTTAACCATACTAGCGGTGATTTCCATTTATTTTTCCTCCAATATATTATTTGATCGAGCAATGATTACTGCTCGTCAGCGCTTTCTGCATCTTCTGCAGGAGCCTCTGTATACTGCTCACCCTGATTTGCCTCGATAACAGCGTCTGCCATCTTTGCAACGATAAGTTTAACTGCACGGATAGCGTCGTCGTTACCAGGGATAACGAAATCAAGCTCTTCAGGATCACAGTTTGTATCAGCAATACCTACAAGAGGAATACCAAGTGCATGTGCCTCCTGTACGCAGATTCTTTCCTTCTTAGGATCTACTACGAAAATAATGTCAGGGAGCTTCTTCATATCCTTGATACCGCCAAGGTTCTTCTCAAGCTTCTCCCATTCTTTCTTAAGCTCGATAACTTCCTTCTTAGGAAGAACATCGAATGTACCGTCTTCGCTCATAGCCTCGATCTTCTTAAGACGAGCAACACGGCTCTGGATTGTCTTGAAGTTGGTAAGCATACCACCAAGCCATCTCTCATTTACGTAGAACATACCGCATCTCTCAGCCTCTGTCTTAACAGCGTCCTGAGCCTGCTTCTTTGTACCTACGAAAAGAACTGTTCCACCCTCAGCTACAACATCTTTGATAGCGAAGTAAGCAGAATCAACCATACCTACAGACTTCTGTAAGTCGATGATGTGGATACCGTTACGCTCTGTGTAGATGTACTCAGCCATCTTAGGGTTCCATCTTCTTGTCTGATGTCCGAAATGAACACCTGCTTCAAGTAACTGTTTCATTGAAATAACGCTCATTTTGATACCTCCATTGGTTAATATAAATTGATAACTTCCGAGAGTTTCATCTTCATACCCTACCACCGAGCAAGTGGCACCGGGGCATAAATCGACCCTCGTGCTTTTTTACAGCCTTATTAATATAACATATTTTTTTTGCATCTGCAAGAAAAATATTTTATATAAGTCCATAATGTAACAGCGCATTTTTAATTCCGTCTTCCGAAATGACTGTGGTAACATATTCGCACATGTCTTTTATCTCCTGCTTACCATTGCCCATAGCTATACTGTGGCCTGCAACAGAAAGCATCTCAACATCATTCATTCCGTCACCGAAGGCAAAGGAATCTTTTATATCTATTCCCGTATATTCACAGACTTTTTTGATCCCGTGACCTTTAGAATCACCTTTTAAGACAGCCTCCACCGTAGCAAGGATCTTTTCAGGGTAATCTCCGTCTGTAAGCTTAATATCCGGGGTGATGCCATGTATGATAAATTCAAAATAAGGAGAAAGTATTTTTTTTATGCTTTCATAATCGGTCATACCAAGGATATCTGCAGAAAACTTGTTGATCCTCATACCTTTTTCATAAGAATCAAGATAAAGGGCATCATTACCAAGTACCTCAAAAAGATAGTCTACAAACTCGTCTTCAACAAAGCCCCAGTCTGAAATATAGTGTTTTTCAGGTCCTTCAAGAACAGCCGGCATCTTGTACTTTATAAGAGTATCGATGGTAAGCTTAAGTACATCATCATTTACAAGGTTTTCATATATGACTTTGCCGTCAGATTCGATATGCGAACCGCAGGCAGCAACAATGCCGTCAAATCCCACTTTTTTAAACTCGGGAATCCTAATATTTGCTCTTGCTCTTCCTGTATTTAAATAAATCTTATGACCGTTTTCTTTTGCCTTAAGCAGAGCATTTAAAGCGCTCTTTGGCATATTTCTTTGCCAGTCTATAAGAGTTCCGTCAACGTCAAAAAACAATAATTTACTTTCCAAATCTGATTCCGCCTTATAATTTGCTTTTATAATAATACCTTAAAGGAAGTTCAAGACGGTTTGCCTCAAGAAGATCTTTTTGCATAAGGATATCCTTAGCATTTCCCAGGGCTGCAATGCCTTCCTTTCCCAAAAGTATTACTTTATCGCATGTATCAAGTATCATATCAAGATCATGAGATGCGATCAGTTTAGTATAATTCAAAGAGTTTATAATTTCAATAACTTTTCTTCGGTTATAAGGATCAAGAGCGGATGTAGGTTCATCCATAAGAACGATATTTGGTTTCATTGCAATTATGGTTGCAATTGCAGCCATCTTCTTTTCTCCGCCGGAAAGCTTATGGTTATGTCGCATCTTTAAATCTTTTAAGTTAAGAAGCAAAAGAGCCTCATCAGCTATTTTTTCAGCTTCTTCCCTTGAATGTCCGTAATTTAAAGGTCCAAACATGATATCATCAAGAACTGTTGGCATAAACATCTGGTTGTCGGAATTTTGAAGTACATAACCGATCTTCTTTCTGATAAGAGAAAGATTTTGCTTATTAACTGGAAGCCCGTCAATGATTATCTCACCCTTAAAATCAAGGAGCCCAAGCATCAGTTTCATAAGAGTGGATTTACCGGCTCCGTTTGCACCTATAAGGCCGACCGATTCGCCTTTTTCTATTTTAAACGAAAGACGGTCAAAAACCTTTCTTTCTTTATCGTATTCAAAGTCAACATTTTTAAACTCGATCATAAACAACCTCAAACAAATAATCCGCCAAGTATCTGTGAAATATTAAAAATCCTGAATATTATGAAGATCCCGATAATAATGGCGGTGATAAGTATATCTCTTCCCGAGAACTTTTCTTTTCATGCATGTTCAAATTC
>JAEEOQ010000003.1 GCA_016284355.1 Lachnospiraceae bacterium | reverse complement strand
AATTATCCGGGGAGGATCAGGATGTCAATGAATGTGTAACATCAGCGAAGCTGCTTGTCATTGATATCCTGATCATACCCGGATATGATATTGAAAGCAGATTTTTAATAATATATTCAAATCAAATCTATTTATGCAATCGTGTAGTCGCGGAGCGGCATATAGCCCGCATTTCTTTTGGTTTTTTGCATTTCACGGCAAATGCGATTTTCCGGCTGAACCGGTAAGCTTTTCAATGTGTGCGTAAAAGCATTGTCTGAGCCGGAAGGAGGGGAAGGGGGGGGAGAGAAAGAAGCTGAAAGAGGGAATACTTATAATTTTAGCAGAGTAAAAAGTGGCATAAAGCACGCTTTAGCGGGCGTAAAAAAAGAATGGGGATCACCCTCAAGCTTGCTTGAAGGGGGATTAGCATTCTTTTTGAAGGTGCGAAGCACCGTTATGCCACTTGTATAAAGCTTCTACCAAAAAACAGAAAATCCCCTCCTCATCTCCTGTTTGAAGCGTTCGCCCCCGCGCCCCGACGACCGGCGAGTTTCAGCTTTTGCGTACACTTATATAAAGAAAAGCGGCGGGAAGCCACCGGGAAAATGTGTGTTTGTCGTGAGCAAAAAAATAAAAGAAATGCGGGCAGGATATTGCCGCGTTGTAGCAGAAAAGTGTTGACTTTCCTACAATATGTATATTAAAATAGTAGAAGTGGTACTAGATATTGGGACAGTGTTTTTGTGTCGTACCACTTTGGAGGCAGTAAATGGAAAACTACGTATATAACGAAGACTTAGAGCGTTTTACGCACATCAACGTAGATGCCGGACTTAGGGAGTCTGTTGGCAATACGGCAAATTATAAAAAAGCTCTTTTTGTAGCACTTAAGAGTATAAGAGGAAAACTTCCCATCATTTTTGGTATGATAGATGACGGAGAGTTTGGCGGTTTTGCCCTTATTGCAGGGACACTTAGCCGTATCTGTAAGAGCGTTGGAGCAGAAAAGATCGCAAAAGAAGTGTGCTATCTTCAGAGCGCCTGCATTAACGGCAATGACAGCGTACTTAGCGAAAGACTTCCGCGCCTTGGAAGAGACCTTGAGGGCCTTCTTACAGAGCTTGAAGAACTGCTGAGGCTTATGGACCGCAAAGAGAGTATAAACGAGATGCTTACTCGCAAGAACTCCCCGCTTAACGAATTTCTTAAGCGCAATTATAAAGCAATATAAAATCAGATCAGCGAATTTTTAAATGCCGACGAAACAACCATTTGTCGGCGTTTTTTATAGAGACCTTATAAAGGAGGAAAGAAAATGACAGATTTACTTACAAGATTTTTAAAATATGTGTCTTTTGACACACAGTCGGCAGAAGAGCAGGAGGCTCTTCCAAGTACTGCAAAGCAGTTTGAACTTGCTAAATACTTAAAAGAGGAATTAATAAATATCGGAGCTACGGAAGTTACTATGGACGCAGAGCACGCATACGTATATGCCACCATTCCTGCTACCACAGATACAGACCTTCCGGTACTCGGGTTTATCTCCCATATGGACACATCCCCTGCTATGAGCGGAAAAGACGTTAAGCCGCAGCTTGTTAAAGATTACGATGGCAGCGACATTACCTTAAATAAAGACCTTGGCATAGTCCTTAGCCCTGCCGATTACCCTGAGATGTTAAAACTTAAGGGAAAGACCATTATCTGCACAGACGGAACCACCCTTCTTGGAGCAGATGATAAGGCAGGCGTAGCCGAGATAATGACTATGGCAGAGTACTTCCTTACACACCCTGAGGTTAAGCATGGAAAGATCCGCATCGGCTTTACTCCTGACGAGGAAGTGGGAAGAGGCGTTGATTTCTTTGACGTAGACCTTTTTGGTGCTGATTACGCTTACACTGTTGACGGCGGCGCTCTTGGCGAGCTTGAATATGAAAACTTTAACGCCGCAGGCGGCAAGGTTAAGGTAAAGGGCGTAAGTATCCATCCCGGCAGCGCCAAAGGCAAGATGATAAATGCCTGCACAGTCGGTATGGAGTTTTTTGAGCTCCTTCCTAAATTTATGAACCCTGCCTGTACAGAAGGGTACGAGGGCTTTTTCCACCTTGATTCAATGCAGGGCTCAGTTGAGTACGCAGAGTTTAACTACATTATAAGAGACCACGACATGAAGCTTTTTGAAGAAAAGAAAGAACTCTTTAAAAAGGCTGCAGATTTTATAAATGCCAAATACGGCGAGGGCACACTTGAGGCGATCGTAACTGACAGCTATTACAACATGAAAGAGATGATCGAGCCTAATATGCACCTTATAGAGAGCGCAAAAGAGGTAATGAAAGACCTTGGCGTTACCCCGATCGTTTCTCCTATAAGAGGCGGTACAGACGGCGCAAGACTTTCATTTATGGGTCTTCCTTGCCCTAACCTTTGCACAGGCGGCGCTAATTACCACGGCAAGTTTGAGTATGCCTGCCTTGAAGATATGAACACCTGCGCAGAAATCTTAAAGAAACTTGTTCTTAAATACAGCGAAAGCTAAATAAACCTTATTTTTGCAATACCCGGAGGAATGCTTATGTCTGATTACATGGAGCGTATCAAAGAATTTATAAATGGTAAAAAAGTTCTTATACTTGGTTTTGGAAGAGAAGGAAGAAGTACCTTTGACCTTTTTGCAAAGGCGGGCACCGCGGCTAAGATCTCTATAGCAGATGCAAATACAGCCCTTACCCTTCCCGAGGGCTTCCCGCAGACCGTAGTCCATACTGGAGCAAACTACCAGAACCATATATTTAATTACGATATAATAATGAAGAGCCCGGGTATAGTCCTGGAGCCTCAGGTTCTTACAGAAACAGAGCGCATTACTTCTCAGGCTGAGCTTTTCCTTAAATGGTACGGAAAACAGACCATAGGTATAACAGGTACCAAGGGAAAGAGCACTACCACAACCCTTCTTTACCACATTTTAAAGGAAAACGGCAAAAAGACCATCCTTGCAGGAAATATCGGGATCCCCGCTTTTGACATACTTGATCAGATAGAAGATGATTCTCTTATCGTATGCGAGCTTTCCTGCCACCAGCTTGAATACACCAAGTATTCGCCGCATATTGCCATCTTCCTTAACCTTTACGAAGAGCATCTTGACCACTACGGCTCCTTTGAAAAATATAAAGAAGCAAAGATGAATATCTTTAAGTATCAGGATAAAGACGATATTCTCTATATCGGCGATGAGGTAGAGGCTCTGGCAAAAGGCGCAAATAGCAGCGTTAATGTGTGCTGCTATACGGAAGATTCAAAAGAGTACGCAGAGCACACAAGCCTTCTTGGCAAGCACAATTTCTTTGATATATCACTTGTGGCAAAAGTTGCCGCAGGCCTTGGTATAGATAAGGCAAGCTTTATAAGGGCTCTTAAGACCTACAAGCCCCTTCCTCACAGGCTCGAGTACTTTGCTACCGTAAACGGCGTTAAGTATTACGACGATTCAATCTCAACTATCTCAGAGACCACCATCCAGGCCCTTGAGACTCTTACAGATACAGACTGCGTCCTCATTGGCGGTATGGACAGAGGTATAGACTACTCGCCGCTTGAAAGCTATTTTGCAGAGCACCCTGCCGTAAATGTGGTGCTTATGTACGAGACCGGCGCAAGGATAGCAAGAGAGATGGAACTTAAATACGGAGTTAAGATCAACACGGAAGGGCTATTTTTGGCGCCGAACCTTAAAGAGGCGGTTGCTCTTTGCGGCCGCATCGCAAAGAAGGGAAAGAGCGTTGTTCTTAGCCCTGCCGCTGCAAGCTATGGATATTTCCGCAACTTTGAAGACAGAGGCGAAGTGTTTAAGACACTTGTAAATAACTTAAAGTAAGAAAGGCAGTTTCTCTGCCAAAGCAATAAATAAGATTTGGAGTTTTAAAGATGGAAAAATATACCGGAAGTCAGATTGTAGTCCTTGAAGGATTAGAGGCGGTACGCAAGCGTCCCGGCATGTATATCGGAAGCACGGGAAGCCGCGGCCTTCATCATTTAATATGGGAGATCCTCGATAACGGCATCGACGAGCATCTTGCAGGTTTTTGCAGCCAGATCGAGGTCACATTGTTAAAGGATGGCGGTGTCAGGATAAAAGACCACGGAAGAGGAGTTCCGGTTGATATCCACCCTACAAAGAAGATACCTACAGAGCGTGTGGTTTACACCATACTTCATGCCGGCGGCAAATTTGGCAGTACGGTATACAAGGTATCAGGCGGTCTTCACGGCGTCGGTGCCTCTGTTGTAAATGCGCTTGCCACCAGAATGACCGTAGAAGTAAGACGCGACGGCAAGGTATATTTTGATGAGTACAAAGACGGCGGCCACCCTGTTACAGAGCTTGTAAAGGGCGAGCTTCCTGTTATCGGCAAATGCTTAAAGTCAGATACGGGTACCACAGTTACCTTCTGGCCTGATGCAGCCATTTTTGAGACCATAGAGTTTAAGCCTGAGGTAATAAAGAAAAAGCTTCAGGAGACAGCCTTCCTTAATAAAGGCCTTAAGATCGAATTTAAAGATGAAAATACCGGAGAAAAGGTCACTTTCCACGAAGAACACGGTATCAAAAGTTACATAAAATATATCAACAGAGAGGAGAACCCTCTTTTTGACGATGTTGTTTATATTGAAGGAAAGAGCGGCGATATCGAAGTTGAGATAGCTTTTCAGTACACAGACTCCTTTACGGAGCAGATCAACTCCTACTGTAACCGTATTAACGTAGTAGATGGCGGAACCCTTGTAACAGGCTTTAAATCGGGCCTTACAAGAGTTATGAACCAGTACGCAAGAGACCTTGGCTACCTTAAAGACAAAGACGACAACCTTGACGGAAAGGACATAAGAAACGGCCTTTCTGCCATTATTTCCATAAAACACCCTGACCCTCAGTTTGAAGGCCAGACAAAGACAAAACTTGGCAACACTGACGCCAAGACTGCGGTAGAGGACGTATTTACCCAGGAAGTAACTCTTTATCTTGATAAAAACGTAGAGATAATAAAGAGTATCCTTGAAAATTCTTTAAAGAGCTACAACGCCCGTAAGGCCTCAGATAAAGCCAGAAACCAGGTATTAAAGAGCCTTAACGACACAGATGTTAAGAGTAAGGTAGCACAGTGTTCAAGCAAGAAGCCTGAAGAGTGCGAGATCTACATAGTCGAGGGTAATTCAGCGGGCGGTACCGTTAAGACCGCAAGAAACAGAGCTACTCAGGCAGTGCTTCCTCTTCGCGGAAAGATCCTTAACGTAGAAAAGGCGCCGCTTGAGAAGATCCTTCTAAATAACGAGATAAAGGCCATGATCGCTTCTTTTGGATGCGGCATTGGCGAAGATTTTGATATAAAGAAATTAAGGTACGATAAGATAATAATCCTTACCGATGCGGATGTGGACGGAGCCCACATTTCAACCCTCCTGCTTACATTTTTCTACAGATATATGCCGGAGCTTATAAAAGAAGGTAAGGTATACAGAGGGCTTCCGCCTCTTTATAAGGCTGAGTACGAAGACCTTACAGGCAAGACAAAGAAGAAAAAGAGCGAATATATCTTTAACGACTTTGAACTTGAGCAGTTTAGAAAAGATCCGACTCATAAGATAATCAGCCTGCAGCGCTACAAAGGTCTTGGCGAGATGGACGCAGAGCAGCTTTGGGAGACCACTCTTGACCCTGCGCAGCGTACACTTGCACGTATCGATATCTCCGATACCGTAGATGCAGACGAAGTTACAGCGCTTCTTATGGGCACCAATGTACCTCCTCGCCGTGAATTTATCATGGAAGAAGCTAAGTACGCAAAGCTTGATGTATAAGGTTAGGAGGAAGCAAAAAGATGGCTAAAAAGACAACAGCAAACGAAAAACAGTTTATATTTATAGATTTTTCCGAGGAGATGCGAAACTCCTTCAGAGACTATGCGGTAAGCGTTATCGTAGACAGAGCGCTTCCCGATGTGCGCGATGGCCTTAAGCCTGTTCAGAGGCGTATCCTTTATGCCATGAACGAGCTTAAGCTTGATCCTGACAAGCCTCACAGAAAGAGCGCCCGTATTGTGGGTGATACCATGGGTAAATATCATCCGCACGGTGATTCCTCTATTTACGAGGCTCTTTGCCACATGTCAGAGGATTGGTCCCTTAACGTGCCTCTTATCGACGGACACGGAAACTTTGGTTCTGTAGACGGTGATGAGGCAGCGGCCATGCGTTATACAGAAGCAAGGCTTAGTAACGGCGCCGTTATGCTCCTTGGCAATATGGACAAAGACCTTGTAGACTTTGTACCAAACTTTGATGAGAGCGAAAAGGAGCCAAAGGTTCTTCCTGCGGTTATCCCGAACCTTCTTATAAACGGTACCACAGGTATCGCGGTAGGTATGGCTACAAATATGCCGCCTCATAACGCAGGCGAGGCCATAGATGCGGCAATCGCCGTTATGGATAAGCCTGATATTTCCTTAGATAAGCTTATGGAGATAATCCCCGGCCCTGATTTTCCTACAGGGGGCATCATCATAAATGCAGACGAGATAAGAAGCATTTACGAAACAGGCGAGGGAAAGCTTAAAGTTCGCGCCAAGGTAGAAGTGGAAAAAGGTGAAGCGGGCCGTACAAACCTTGTGGTTACAGAGATCCCTTATACAGCTTCCGGCAACAAGACAAAGCTTGTTGAAAGCATTGTAGATCTTATGAAGGAAAAGGTTTTTGATGAGATATATGATGTTCGCGATGAGTCTTCAAAAGAGGGTATAAGAATCGTCATCGAGGTAAAGAAAGACAGAGATGTGGAAAATCTTCTTAACGGTTTATACAAAAAGACCGGCCTTGAAGACACATATTCTGTAAATATGCTTGCTATCCTTGATCAGCAGCCTATTACATTTCCTCTTATAAGGCTGCTTCAGGAATTTAACAAGTTCCAGGTAGAGCTTTATACAAAAGAACACCAGCATTTACTTAAGAAAGCGCAGGACCGCCTTGAGATCGTAAGCGGTCTTATAAAAGCAACAGATATAATAGATCTTATCATAGAGATCCTTCGCGGAAGTTCTTCAGTAAAGCAGGCTAAGGCATGTCTTACAAAGGGCGATATCACAGATATTAAGTTTAAGAGCGAAGCAAGTAAAAAGGCTGCTTCAAAGCTTGATTTTACAGAGCGTCAGGCAGACGCTATCCTTAGCATGCAGCTTAGCAAGCTCATCGGACTTGAGATCGCAAAGCTTCATGAGGAAGATGAAAACTTACATAAAAACATCGACTTTTACAACCTTGTTCTTTCAGACGAGAAAGAGCTTCGCAAGGTTATAAAGGGCAGACTTCGCGAGTTTAAGAAACTTTTTGCAAGAGAGAGACGTACCGAGCTTGCAAATGTGGAAGTTTCAAAGGGCTATGTAGAAGATATAAAAGAAGAGAATATTTACGTACTTATAGATAAGTTTGGCTACACCAAGTCTATGGACGAGGCGGCATTCTTAAAGGTTTCACAGGAAAACCTTGCAGAATTTACACATATTATCTGCATGAAAAATACAGACAAGCTGTGCCTGTTTACCGCTGAGGGCAATATGCACCAGCTTAAGGGTATGAGCATACCGCGCGGCAAGGTTAAAGATAAGGGAGTGCTTGTACACAACCTTTGTAAAGTAGGTAAAGAGGAGATAGTCTTTTATACAAGTTTTGAAGATCTATTTGAATCCCAGCTTTTCTTTGCTACAAAGAAGGGCTATGTAAAGCTTGTCTCGGGTGCTGAATTTGAGACAAACAGAGGAACCATAGCAGCAACCAAGCTTGACGCAGATGATGCGGTAGTAGGTATTACACAGCTTTCGGCTATGGATGCCATAACAGGCAACCGTAAGGTTGTTATGTACACCAAAAACGGCATGGGTCTTCTTTACAACCTTGGAGAAGTATCTGAGCTTAAAAAGACAAGCCGCGGCGTAAAGGGTATAAACCTTGCTGCGGGAGACAGCGTTGTATACGCAGGAGCACTTCCATACGAGGCAGAAGAGATCATTTATAAAGAAAAACCTGTAAATATCAAGAAATTAAAGCTTCAGGGAAGAGCCGGTAAAGGACAAAAGATGAAATAAAAAATGGGGCATAGACGATGTCTGTGCCCTATTATTTTATTTCATCTTGACAAAACCAAAATACATGTATACAATAATGCAATATAAAGAACATTAAGATGAGGGAGAGTATTTTAATGGAGAAAAAAACTTTTGTAACAAAGGCGCAGATAGAGGAAATGGTGAAAACCTATCCTACCCCTTTCCATCTTTACGATGAAAAGGGCATCAGGGAAAATGCAAGAAGGGTTAAGGCTGCTTTTTCCTGGAACAAGGGTTATAAAGAGTACTTTGCGGTCAAGGCTACACCAAACCCGTATATTCTTAAGATATTAAAAGAAGAGGGCATCGGTACAGACTGTTCCTCTCTTACAGAGCTTATGCTTTCTGAAAAAACAGGCATCACAGGCGAAGAGATCATGTTTTCAAGTAACGTTACCCCTGCAGAGGAGTTCGTTCTTGCAAGAAAGCTTGGTGCTATTATCAATCTTGACGACTTTACTCATATCGACTTTTTAAAAGAGGTTGCGGGAATCCCTGAAAAGATCAGCCTTCGTTATAATCCGGGCGGATATTTTCAGATCAGCAACTCTATTATGGATAACCCGGGTGATGCCAAGTACGGTTTTACCCACGATCAGATGATAGAGGGCATGAAGAAGCTTATGGGATACGGCGTTAAAGAGTTCGGTATCCACGCTTTCCTTGCTTCAAGCACTATGACAAACGAGTATTACCCTACTCTTGCCCGTCAGCTTTTTGAGCTTGCTGTAGAGCTTCGCGAAAAGACCGGTGCAAATATCACATTTGTAAACCTTTCGGGCGGTATCGGTATCCCTTATAAGCCAACTGACGAGCCAAACGACATCGCAGTAATCGGTGCGGGCGTACACAAAGCCTTTGATGAGGTGCTTGTTCCTGCGGGAATGGGAGATGTGGCTATCTACACAGAGCTTGGCAGATTTATGCTTGCTCCTTACGGCTGCCTTGTAGCAAAGGCTATCCATGAGAAGCATACCTATAAAGAATATATCGGACTTGATGCCTGTGCGGTAAACCTTATGCGCCCTGCTATGTACGGCGCTTACCACCACATTACCGTAGCCGGAAAAGAAAATGAGCCATGCGATCACAAATACGACGTAACAGGTTCTCTTTGCGAGAACAACGATAAGTTCGCCATCGACCGCATGCTTCCTAAGATTGACAAAGGCGATTACCTCATTATCCACGATACCGGCGCCCACGGTTTTTCTATGGGTTATAATTATAACGGCAAGCTTAAGAGCGCAGAGCTTCTGCTTTGCGTGGACGGCTCCGTAAAGAAGATACGAAGAGCCGAGACACCTGAAGATTACTTTGCTACCCTTGATTTCAGCAATCTATAGTGCTATAATCATCAGTGGATAAAAAGTTTATTTTCACTGAAAGGTGGTCATTATATGGAGTTTGCGATTTTTTTAGCGGTTCTTATCTTTCTTGTTATAATAGGTGCCATAGCAGGTACCATCGGCGCAGTATCAGGTGCTGCGGCTGCTATTGCAAATGAGATCAGAGAAGATAAAGAAGATTAATACTTACATACGTAACCAAAAGGTAACCTTAAAAGAGGTTGCCTTTTTTCTTTTCACAAAATAATTTTACTTTTTACACAAAATTAGTCAAAGAAATGCTAAAGTTTTATATACACGTTTCCGATAAATATGATGACAGGAACTTAGGAGACAGCATTTAAGTCAAGGATGACTAAGTTACAAGGAGTGAAACATATGAGAATTGATCCGTTTAACAAAGTGACTCAGCTTTATCAGGCAAGTAAGCCAAAGAAAGCTAACGCTACAGAAAAAGCTTCTTTTTCTGACAAACTTGAACTTTCAAGAGCAGGAAAAGATCTTCAGGTAGCTAAAAGTGCCGTTGCATCTGCAAGCGACGTAAGAGAAGACAAAGTAGCTCAGATAAAGGCACAGATGGAAGCAGGAACATATTCAGTATCTGCAAGAGATATCGCAGAAAAAATAGTTAACCGCTTCTAGAACTATCCCAAATAATAAAAAGGTGGAATAGCAATTGGCCAGTCTTATAGAAAACCTGGTTAGCGTTCTTAGTGAGGAGAATTCTCTTTACGAGAAGATGATCCCCCTTGCAGAGCGCAAAACTCAGATCATCGTTGCTAATGACCTGGAATCTTTGCAAAAGCTTACCGAGGAAGAGCAGGCACTTGTAAACCGTATCGGTGTGCTTGAGAAGCAGAGGGCCGAGGTCATTATTAATATAGGCACGGTGCTTGGGGTTAAACCTGAAAAATTAAACTTTAAAAACTTAATAGAGGCGCTTAAAGGGCAGCCAAAGGAACAGCAGCAACTACGTGAGCTGCACGATACCCTTAAGCGAACCACCGACCGTATGGTCAGCCTCAACAATCGAAATAAAGACCTGATCAATCAGAGTCTTGAAATGATAGAATTCAACCTGAACTATATCAAGAGCACATGGATGGGCCCTGATACAGCTCAGTACAGCAAGAGTGCTGCAGAGAATGATACGCAAGGCTTCAGTAATACAAGGATGTTTGATGCGAAGCAATAAGCGAGAAGAGGTATTTCCATGAGTGGACTTTTCACAAGCTTTGGTGTTGGAGTAATGGGCCTTAGAGCAAGCCATAACTCTCTTAACACAACATCACACAACATCGTAAATAGTGATACTGACGGCTTTGTCAGACAGCAGATCATCCAGCAGGACATGACATATAATAACTACGGTTATTATAGCGCAGGAACCAATCAGATTGGTCTTGGAACCGAGATAGCTGCCATCAGACAGATCCGCGAGCAGTTTCTCGATTCTTCTTATAGAAAGGAATTCGGCAGACAGGGTTTTTACGAAGCACAGTACAACGCCATTTCAGAGATCGAATCGCTTTTTGGCGAGCTTGAGGGCGTACGCTTCCAGGAGAGCCTTGAAAAGTTCTGGACAAGTATCGAGGAACTTAGTAAAGAGCCTGAGAGCATAGTTACAAGAGCTTCTGTTATCCAGACCGCAACCTCTTTCCTTGAGCGTTCGGGTAACATTTACAGCCAGCTGAAGGACTTTCAGTCAAATCTTAATACTCAGGTACTTAATACTGTAAAAAGAATAAATGACATCGGCTACGAGATACACAGTCTTAACACAAAGATCCGTGCTATCGAGACCGGTCCTGAAAATGCAAACGATTACAGAGATCAGCGTAACGCACTCCTTGATGAACTCGGTAAGCTTTGCAAGATCTCTTACCACGAATATGCAGACGGCATTGTTACCGTTAATGTAGAAGGCGTTCAGTTTGTAAGAGATTTCGGTATTCAGGAAATGGCTGTAAGAGAAGCCGACAACGATGCAAAGGTTTATATCCCTGTATGGGGCGAAGACGGTGAAGATGTTTTTAACTTTGATAAGCCTTGCACAGCAGATGCGAATACTGATATAGGTTTTCTTAAAGGCCTTCTTCTTTCAAGAGGAGATCGCATTGGAACCTATTTTGATATACCGGTTGCTCCGGACCCTGCTGATTACAATGAGGGCGAAGCAGACCCTGCATATGAAGCCGACATGGTTAAGTTTAATATTGCAGTTGACGATTATAATGATACAACAAGTCAGTCGGTCATCATTCATACACAGGCACAGTTTGATCAGCTTATACACGGAGTTACAACAATTCTTAACGACATCCTCTGTCCAAATATAACAGCCACATGGTCAGATAATACGGATATCGTGTGGAGAGACAGAACAGGCCGTATCCTTGAGGACGATGAGATCCCTTCCTTTACGCAGGCAGACCTTGAGCCTTACGCAAAGGCAAGTACAGATCTTAACGGCCGCGAGACCGGAATGTACACAGTTACCATTTTCGATTTTAAGAATGCTCCTGTGGGAATGGACACCGAGTCTACTCTTGGCGAAGGGCTTTTTGCAAGAAAGTCGGTTCCAAGATATGAAAAAGTAATAGACGAAAAAGACAACAAGCTTTGGATCTACAACGCAGAAGATAAAAACGACTGGTACACCGTATTTTCAATAGGTGAAGTTGAAGTAAACCCTGCGGTAAGAGATAACCTTTCAAAGCTGCCGCTTAGCAAGCAGGGCAACACCGGCGATTACACCATGGATATCGCAAACAAGCTTTGCGACGCCTTTGAAGAGCCTTTTGCAACTTTAGGGCCTGACACACTTACGCAGAACAATTTCATGAGCTACTACACAGCCTTTGTTTCTTCTTTTGCCAATACAGGCCAGACACTTAAGGCTATCTCAGAAAACCAGGCAACCACAGCTACAGGAATCGACTCCCAGAGACAGGATGTTATGGGCGTTTCAAGTGATGAGGAGCTTACCTACCTTATCAAATTCCAGAATGCCTACAATGCTTCTTCAAGATACATAACAGTTATCGACGAGATGCTTGAACATGTGGTTACGGTACTTGGAAACCACTAATTGCTAACCTTACGGAGGTGAATACTTAATGCCATCAACATTTTTTGGACTTGATATCGGTTATACCGGACTTTCAATCTACCAGAACGCATTAAATACAACCGCACACAATATCACAAATGCTGAGACTGAAGGCTATTCACGTCAGTACCTTGGCCGCAAGGCAGGAAAGGCAATTTCCATCAGCTCAAGCTACGGTATGGTAGGTACCGGTGTTATCGGAACCGGCGTAGATCAAAAGAGAGATACCTACTACGATGTTAAATACAGAGATGCCAATACTCTTTACGGCGAGTATGCCGGCAAGAGCTATTACATGAACGAAATAGAAGACTACTTTAACGAAGAGGACGGCGAAGGATTTTCAACAAACTTTGCAAGCATGTATACCACATTTGAAGAGCTTGCAAAAGACCCAAGTAGCCAGTCTGCAAGGCGTCAGGTGCTTAACTACTCCCTTGCTTTTACGGAGTATTTTAATTCACTTAGTACCAATCTTCGCAAGATTCAGGAAGAAGTCAACTTCGAGATAAAGAACTGTGTTGACCGTATCAATTCCATCGGAACACAGATCGCTACACTTACAAAGCAGATCAACACCATCGAAGTTAAGGGTACAAAAGCAAATGACCTTCGCGACGAGAGAAACAAACTTATAGATGAGCTTTCAGAACTTGCCGATATCCAGGTTAAAGAAGAAGATATCGGAATGAAAGCTGACCAGACCAGCGTTAACCTTACCGCATATACGGTTAAGATAAACGGAAGATATCTTGTAAATAACTACGCAAGTTCTTCTCTTGAGCTTGTGCCAAGAGATATTAAAGCAAACCTTAACGATGTTGACGGACTTTACGACATTACCTGGAGCGACGGACAGAACTTTGAGATGTACGGCAACACCATCGGTGGCAAGCTTGCTTCTCTTATAGAAGTCCGTGACGGTAACAATGAGGACGCTCTTAACGGCTTTATAACCGCAAGCGAGGGCGATACCGAAGTTACCATGACTATGACAAACTGCAACGACATAAGAAAGCTTAATATTCCTGAAAACGGCAAGATCGTTATAGGAAACCAGGAGTACGAATACAAGAGCTTTTCGGTAGATATCGATGAAAACGGACAGTATTCATACAAATTTCAGCTTGATGAGAGCAAGCCTCTTGTAACAAATACTTACGATACAGAGGTTCCAAATGCCCGCATCGGCCACCTTATCGATTATAAGGGACTTCCTTATTACCTTTCGATGATGAATGAGTTCGTAAGAACCTTCGCAAAAGAATTTAACGCTATCCACAAAACCGGCGAAGATCTTGACGGCAATAAGGGTATCGATTTCTTTGGCGCAAATCATCCTGTTACCGGAGAGGCTTACGTATTTATAGACGAGCTCGGACAGGAAGCAGATGATGAGGCCGGCATCGAAGAAAGAGCACCGGGCTTTACATCTGACGATCAAAGCTACTACAAGGTTACGGCAGGTAACTTTACCGTAAATAAAGCGCTTCTTTCAGATGAGCGCATGATCGCTTGCGCAGACCACATTATCGCAGGTGTTGAAGATTCAAATGTATGGCACAAACTCATAGATCTTAAAGATAAAGTTACCATGTTTAAGCAGGGCAAGCCGGAAAGCTTTTTCCAGACCCTTGTTTCAGATGTGGGTATCGATACAGATAAGGCAAAGACCTTTGAGCGCAGCCAGAAAGACATAGTTGCAACAGTAGATAACGAGAGGATCTCCATTTCCGGAGTAGATACGGATGAGGAAGCAATGGACCTTATAAGATTCCAGACAGCTTACAACCTTTCCGCAAAAGTAATTTCCGTAATGGACGAAGTATTTGATAAACTAATCAATGAGATGGCCGTATAAGCGAGAGGAACAAATCAATGCAAGTTTACTTGCAAATTGATTTGCTCCCGAAGCAAGCGTCATGAGCAAAAAAGCTACGCGAAGCGGAGCGATTTGCGAATGGCGTGCACGAATTGCGCGAGCTGCAAAGCAGCGCAGCAATTCGTATACGGACATACATACTAAGGAGGGCAAACAATGCGAATTACCAACAGGATAATGACAAACAACTCCCTTGCCAACATTAACAGAAATAAGGTTAACCTTACCAAACTTGAAGAGCAGTACAACACAGGCAAGAAGATACAAAGGCCTTCCGATGACCCTATCATCGCGGTACGTGCCCTTAAGCTTCGTAACAACCTTACAGAATTAAATCAGTATTACGAAAAGAATATTCCTGACGCAAAGAGCTGGATGGAGGTTACAGAGAGCGCCCTTAATCAGGTAAACTCCCTTCTTACATCAATGCATACCCTTTGCGACCAGGGCTCCCAGGATACTCTTAATGCAGAGGACCGCAACAGTATCCTGCAGACTCTTATACAGTACAAGGACCAGATATATCAGGAGGGCAACTCCACATACGCAGGACGCTACATCTTTACAGGTTTTAAGACGGATACTCCTCTTGCTTACCTTGAAGACGATAACAGCACCCAGTTTAAGATCACTGAGTCCCTTTCCTTTGTAAAAGACGTGGTTACCACAGAAAAGCTTGTAAATGCCTACACAGACGACGCTTTCGAAGCAGGCGGAGACAACGATTTTTCTACTCCTCCCGAGCTTAAAGAAGTACACAGGATAAGACTTGCATACGATAAGCTTGATGCTCCCACAGACGAGTTTATGCCGGTTATCACCTATATAGATGAAGACGGCGAGGAGCAGCAGATAGATCTTAATTTTGAGTCTTCAGATGCTACAGATTCAGACGATACTCTTTTTGTAAGTACCAATAAAGATGCTTATCTTCCTGAAGAAGGAAGGGCAAACTTTATAGCAGGTACCGGGGAGATAGTCCTTTCAAATGAGGTTTATGACGCCCTTATGAAGAGCAAGTCTATAAACGTAAGCTATTATAAATCAGAATTTGCAAAAAATGACCTTATGCCGCAGCACTATTTTAACTGCACGGCTACCAAATACAATACAGACCACACAGAGCTTACCGACGAGGTTATAGAGTATGTAAAGGAAGATCAGCAGATCCAGTACGAGGTAAGTTTTAACCAGAAGCTTACCATCAACACGCAGGGTTCTGATTCCATTACCCACGCTATAGGCCGTGAGGTAGGCGATATAGAAGAGGCTATCGGAAGAGTAAAACCTATTGAAAATTATCTTGCTTCTGTAGAAAAGAAGCTTGCGGTAGCTGAGGATGAGGAAGACATAAAGGCTCTTAACGATCTAAAAAAGCAGCTTACCCTTCAGCTTGACCTTGCAAACAGCAAGATCCAGAAGACTTTTGAAAAAGCTCTTGACTTTATCACAGGAGTACAGGAAACTATGAATATAGCGGTAGCTGATATGGGCAGCCGCATGGTAAGACTTAATCTTACCGAAGACAGACTTTCGACACAACAGAACGAATTTGAGGAATTGCTTTCAAATAACGAGGATGCGGATCTTGTTGATACCATCGTGCGATTTAACTCCCAGGAGGTTATCTACAACGCCAGCCTTAAGGCAACTTCTCAGGTGGTTCAGAATACACTTATGGATTTTATCCGTTAGTAACGTAAATATCATATTTCAAGGAGGAAAGATGTATATGCTTACAAAAACAAAGTTCTTTGGTGAGGTAAACCTTGACGATTCAAAGGTGCTTACTTTTGATGAAGGTATACTTGGCTTTGAAGATTACAAGCGCTGGGCTATCCTTTACGATGAGGAAGAAAAGCAGGATTCCACCATCAACTGGCTTCAGTCACTTGACGAAGTTAACGTGGCTATCCCTATTGTAAATCCTTTCGTACTGGTACCTGATTACAATCCGGTGGTAAACGATGACTATCTTGAGTGTCTTGGGGATTTTAAAGACGAAGATCTCATCGTTATGAATACCATAACCGTACCTGCAGACGTTAAGCAGACCACATGTAACCTTCGAGCTCCTTTTATTATCAATCTTAAGAATAATAAAGGCGTTCAGATAGTTACCGAAGGGGATGAATACCCTGTAAGATTTAACGTATACGAGTCGGTACAGAAAATGAAAAAAGAGAAGGGGGAGATATAATATGCTGGCCCTTTCAAGAAAAGTAAATGAAAGTATAATGATCGGTAACGACATTGAGATAACCGTGCTCGAAGTTAAGGGAGAGCAGGTTAAGCTTGGAATAAGCGCTCCAAAGAATGTCCACATTTTAAGAAAAGAGATTTTTGTGGATGTTCAGGATGAGAATAAGAAAGCAGCTGAAAGTAATGTGCCTTCAGGTGCTGCTCTTGGTGACCTTTTCAAATAGTACTAAAGTTTTCATAAAAACAAGCCGATATAGGAGATAGGTAAAGTAGTTTGGATCAAAACGGATTTTGATCACATTCAAGAAGCTAATGCAAGGAGGTAGTTAAAGATGGCACTTGAATCCATAAAGCGTGCAGCAGTTGCAGCGTCTACCCCTCAGATCAACAGGGGCAGTCAGGACGCTAATGTTAGAAAGGTAGAGTCTAGACAGACTACTGCCGGGGTTACAGATTATGCAGATGCGCAGCCTGTACAGGCTACAAATATTTCTGCAAATAATGAAGAATCGGGAAGTCCTGAGCAGGAGGCAGAAAGAGCTAGAAAGCTTAAGGCTGCTATTTCTCATGCCAACTCACAGATAAAGCATTCCGGTCGTACAAATTGCGAGTTTTCTTACAACGAAGAGATCAACAGGATCGCTATCAAGGTAATCGACTCCGAGACCAAGGAAGTTATCAGGGAGATCCCTGCTGAAGAGACACTTAAAATGGTTGAAAAAATGTATGAGCTTGCAGGAATCCTCGTAGACGAGAGGAGGTAATCTTATGCCTATCAGATTATCGGGTATCGCATCCGGTCTTGATACCGAGGCTATGGTAAAAGAGCTTATGAGCGCTCAGAAGATGAAGCTCACCAAGATCGACAATAAAAAGATCAAGAATGAATGGAAGCAGGAGAAATGGAAAGATCTTAACTCAAAGATCTATTCTTTCTATACAGACAAACTTTCAAAGATGCGTTTCCAGGGTTCTTATATGTCAAAGAAAGTTGCTTCTTCCAACGAAGCAAAAGTTACCGCAACAGGCAGCTCCAAACTTTCAAACGGAACCCACAACATTCAGATTAAGCAGCTTGCTTCAAGCCAGTACATGACAGGTGCGTCCCTTAAGGGTGATGCTCTTCACGGCGATGTTACAAGCACTACAAGTATGTCAGAGCTTGGTTTTGTAGAGGGTAACACTGTTACAGTTAACTTTACAAATACCGGAGAAGCCAAGACTATCGATATCACAGCAGATATGAAAGTATCTGACTTTGTTGATAAACTTAAAGAAGCCGGCGTCAATGCAAACTTTGACAACGGCGTATCAAGATTCTTTATCTCTTCTAAGGATTCAGGTCTTGAAAATGCATTTACACTTAGCACCACTTCAGCAGCAGGTCTTGATAATCTCGGACTTGGCGAAGGTGCTACCGTGGTTGATGCACAGGATGCCATCTACAAATACAACGGAGCAGAGTTTACAAGCAGCACAAACTCGGTTAACATAAACGGTCTTAATCTTACATTAAAGAATATTACCGAAGGCTACGGCACAGCTGCAGCAGAAACCGTTTCACTTTCCGTTGAAAATGATGCATCAGGCGTTCTTGATATGGTCAAAGACTTCTTTAAAGAGTACAACGGCCTTATCGACGAACTTAACAAAGCTCTTAATGCTGACTCGGCTAAAGGATATGAACCTCTTACTTCCGAAGAAAAAGAGGCTATGACAGAAGAAGATGTTAAGAAGTGGGAAGATAAGATCAAGGATTCGCTCCTTAGACGTGATTCCACTCTTACCAATCTTGTATCAAGCATGAGAACAGCCCTTATAAGCAGCATAGAGCTTGATGACGGAACAAAGACATCCCTTATGCAGTTTGGTATAACCACTTCTATGGATTACACCGAGCAGGGCAAGTTCCACATTTACGGTGATTCATCTGACGCTATATACAGCACATACGAAGACAAGCTTACAAAGGCTTTTGAGGAAGATCCTGATAAGGCGGTTGAATCACTTACAAAGATCTTCGGTAATCTTTACAGCACTATGCAAAAGAAGATGGCCGGAAGTTCTATTTCAAGTGCACTTACTTTCTATAACGATAAAGAGCTTAACAAACTTCAGTCTCAGTACGAAAAACAGTACAGTGACATGGAAGACAAACTGGCTACCATCGAAGAGCGTTATTATAAGCAGTTCTCACAGATGGAAAAAGCTATGTCAGAGCTTCAGAGCAAGCAGAATCAGCTTGCAGGCTTACTGGGAATGAGTACTAATTAGTCTTAAAAAGAATATACGATGATATCGAAGGGAGAACTTTTCTATGACAAATGCTGCAATGGCTTATAAGAACAACAAGATAAACACAGCATCCCCCGCCGAACTTACACTTATGCTTTATGAAGGAGCTATCAAGTTCTGTAATATCGCACTTATAGGCATGGAAGAAAAGGACATAATGAAAACACATACTAATATAATGAAGGCAGAAAGGATCATAGAGGAGCTCAGAGCTACTCTTGATCACAAATATCCGGTGGCGGAAGACTTCGAGAACATTTACGCAGTGATCTATGACAGACTCGTAAGAGCAAATATAAAGAAAGATCCTGAACTTCTTAAAGACGGACTGGAGTATCTTCGCGAGATCAGAGATGTTTGGAAAGAAGTTATGAAGACAGCAAAGACAGCTTAAAGAAATTCATTTTATAGTCTGGGAAGGGGTTGCGAGAGCAATCCCTTTTCGTTATAATTTCAGTAACAGCATTTAAGCCGAAAAGACAAGATTTTATCGGCATCACGGAGGTATATATGGTTTACATAGAGGCAATGCAGATCTCACTTGAGAAAAAACTGGGGGTTCTAAATAAACTTTTAGAGTTTACGGAAGATCAGGCCGAGCTTTTAAAAGCAGATGAGCTTGATGATGTGGCTTTTACAGGCATTGTAGATAAAAAGGCGGTTCTTATCGAGGAGCTTACAAAACTTGATGAGGGCTTTGAGAAGATGTATGAAAATATCAAAGAAGAGATGAAGAAAGACCCTGCTTCGCATAAAGAGCAGATCCTTGCTTTGCAGGAGCTTATAGGCAAAGTTACTGAAGTCGGCGTTAAGCTTGAGGCTACAGAGCGTCGCAACAAAGAGAAAGTGGATCTTTTTCTTAAGACTTCAAGAAACAGGATAAAGACCTTCAACAAGAGTAACTCTGCGGTTTCGCAGTATTATAAAAATGCTTCTGCCGCAGTAACGGGCGAGTCATTCTTTATGGATAAGAAGAAGTGACTATTTGTTTCTCCGCGAAAGGAGATGCTATATGAAAAGATTATCTTTAAAGTTTTCTGTTGTTATAATTTTAGCCGTGGTATTTCTTGGGGCATTTTCATGTAAAAAAGTTCTGGCATCAAGCGGCCGCCTCG
>JAEEOQ010000069.1 GCA_016284355.1 Lachnospiraceae bacterium | reverse complement strand
GGCGCTCTCTTCTTTATAATCCGCGAGATCGATAAGCTATTCCACAAATTCTCTTACGCCATTTTCACCGCTTCCCGGCATATATAAAAACACCAGATCATGACGACTTCCCTTCTTTTTAAACACATTTTCCGGACGCAATATCAGATCTTCAAATGGCAAAAGATACTCTTCAAGAGAAGCACAGACTTTTTCGATAGAATCAAAGATCTCCTCGTAGTCGCTGCGTTTGTATCTGTATACGGCATCAGTTATCATCATCCCCTGCACATCGGTTATGTTAAAGTAAATATGCGTCTTTCCCTCTTCCATACGAAGCTGGATAGGTACGATATTTAGGGGATTGTTGATTGCTAGCATTTTTAGTCTGTAATCATCTTCCCCCGGGTATTCGGTTTTCAGATATGTTCTTCCGCATTCAACCACACTGCTAAATTCCATCTTTTACTGCCTCCGTTATCCTTACAAACTCCGATGCCATCTCTTCGCTTCTTTCTCCTTCCACCACATATTCTCTTCCTTTAAAATAGACTGCCGCGTATAAAGGTACCGGAAAGTCTATCTTTACGCTTATCTTTTTGCTTTTCTCGTCGCTTATCTTTACGTCTTCTGTTTTGCTAAGCAGCATCGAGTTTTCGATAAACTTTAACTCTTTCTCCATCCATTCCCGGTCTTTATCTTCTCTGCTTGCCGTAAGAACAATAGTGTCAATTCCTGCCTTTAATACAGAAACATCATAAAGCAATACACTCATAAAAAAGCAGGAAAATATGGCAAAAAAACTTATGGTAAGGACCAGCGATATTTCCACTGTAAACATTCCTTTTAGTCTCATACAAACAACGCTCCTAAATATCCTGCAAGATAATATGGCAAAAATGCCCCTTCCCCGCGGCGCTTTATAAGTACAAACAACGCTAAGCCAATAAGCATCGCTTTAACCGTATCCGCAGGACCGCTTACTATTCCGCTTACAAATACTGCCCAGATATCTGCTCCTCCAATCCGGACTCCTGATATTTTGGCAAGGCTAAGGATCAGCCCCGGGAACAGGCAAAAAAGCAGATTATTTACAGTTATTCCGTTATATAGCAAGCCGATCATAGCTGCTAAAGATCCAATAAGCAGTATTCCTATATGCACGCTTCTATTTTTTATATCATCTGCCGCCCAAACAGCCAACACAAAGATAAATAGTAGTTTATTTTCCACATCTGCTGCATGGTCCAAGCCCCATGCCCAATGCCTCACTTTCATTTACGCTTCTTACTGTACGTTTTAGCCCGCTGCAGGAAATAACACTGTGATATCTGTCGCCTTCATTTGTGATATAAACAGTGTTTCCGACGTTATTTCTTACACATATCTCGCAGGGCTTATACCTGCCCCCGTCGTAATTTCGAAGTCCCGGTACCGTATCAAACGCCACCTGTTTTATGGAAAGTCTGAGGTGAGTACATTCCCTGTCAACGTGATAAACTGTGGCATTTTCAGCTAAATATACAAACTTCTCTTCACCCGCATTGTTACTTCCCAGCTCTTTAAGGCTTATTCCGGTAAAGGGCTTTGCCTCGGCAGTATATAAAGTGGTTTTATGCAGGTTCAGATTAAAAAAATCAATATTATAGGTTTCTGCTCCCGGCAACACTATTTTCTTTGAGCCTGCCTCACTCGAAAGATATGCGGCTATAGCAGCCTTTCTTCCAAGTTCTACGGTCTCAGAGTATTTTGTTGCAATCTTAACGCTATGCATTCCAAGGCTTGCGATAAAAAATATCACTGCCAGTATGATGGGTATCACTACAGCGGCCTCAACCGTGACAGAGCCTTCAGGCTGTTCATATCCTGCTTTTTTGTAGATTTTCTTGCAATCGGCTTTTTTATTCACTGTGTGTTTCGTATTGTCTCTTCTCCTTGATAAAATTTTTATTTATAGATTTCCGATCATAGATATGAACACCCTGAAACTTCCGTCAATAGCTTCTGCTAAAGACCTGTTTGTAAGACGTGTCTTTTATAAACGTACCATGTATGGTAACTTCTGTTTCTTTGCTTATCTTTGTATACAGCTTTTCAAGAGAAAAACCGTCATCATATCTGCTTTTTAAGTTTTCCTCCATAAGGTGAGCACTTCTTAAAAGCTTCTTTTCTCCGTTTTTAGCTATAAGCAGCGTCATGAGATACTGTTCATAGCTAAGGCCGTCAACCGTTTCGCCGTCACAAAGCTTTTTAAGATCGCTTACCGCATCCTTTGTGGCCCAATACGTGATTATTGCCGTTTTTACCGCAAATACTACGGCCGCATTGCCACTTGCACCGCCGGCGGCAAGCGCCAGTTTTCCGGCTTCTGCCAGCCTCTTTGGGTCTTTTAATATCTTTACCATATTCGCCCCAGTTCGAACTCCCAGAAGTATATCAAGCGTGCCCCTTAGGTTGTCTCCGTCACTTTCTTTTCCACATATAAGATACTCAAGCTCATAGTCGAGTGCCGCTTCCTTTTCGGTTTTACGGATATAGTTTCCAAAATGCTTGTAAAGATAAACTGAGGTTAACAGACTGTTTTCTACATCTGTAGTGAATTCGTCCGGTATATTTCCCTGTTTTTTTATCTTTTTCTTTGAAATTTCATAGCCTTCAGGCAGTACAAGCGAAGTGATCCCGCCGGAAAGAAGGTTTGCCAGCTTGTCTTTATATTCTTTTTGCGGGTCTCCTTCTGCCCCGGTTCCAATTTCGTGATCCGGGTAGCTGACGGAATTTATAAGGGAAATAACGCTTTCTGCGGAAACATTCTCATCTTCACACATCTCTTTTATCCTGTTAAGTCTTGCCTCATTGACGGAAAGACTTGCAGCGCTTTCATGAACTTTTGCCCTGCTGCCTTTCATGATGGATTTTAGTTCCGTATAATCCTCATCAGCCTCAGAAATGCCTTCATACTCGCTCATAAGTCCCGCAGATTTTTCGTATTCATTTTCGTAATCCCCTATATCTTTTTGGGCCTTTTTGCTTTCACTTAACAAACTGCATACATGGCTGTATATCAAGCTTTTGGTGCCTTCGTTATCCTCCGGCGAAAACTCATTATTACTTATAAAGTCATTATGCTTTTTTGCCATGTCTGACACCTTGTTTAGCACTTTACTCCCTGCTGTCTCGGTTTTTGCGCACTGCTCCTCGGTTTTAAGCCTGGCCCGTAATCCCTCATCTGCCTTTATGTTCTCTTCGGTACTTTTTGCTCCGGCAGATACTATTTCAATAAGAGCAGGAATCGATGCGTATTTCATATAATCCGCTATCTGTCCCGTATACACTCCCTGCTCATAAAAATATTTCTCCGGCAATACCTCCCCTTCCTTTACTGTTACACTAAGAAAGCCATCAGGGAGCCTGCCCGCCCCGGCCGTATCCTCCTGTAACTGTCTTTCATCCATAAACAAAAGATGGTAGTCGTCCCATAGTTCCCTTACATATCCTGCAAGTCTGTTATCAAGAGAGAGATATTCGTATTCAGCCACAGTTTTCTTGCTCTCAAATGCTCTCACTCCGTCAAGAAGATTCCCAAACAGCATAATAAGAGAAAGGGAAACTGCAGCATAAAATACCGTTATGGAGCCCTTTAATCTCTTTTTCATCAGCCTGTTATTTTGGTAACGCCGCTTGAAATAGACTTAAAGATACCATTTACTATACCTTCGATCTGACCTTTAAAGATAAATACAAGTCCCACAAGTACCACGATTATTAAAATAACTTCTATTACGCCCATTCCGGCATTATCATTTTTTAAATTCTTTTTCATATTTATCACCTTTACATCGACATAAACGCCGGTACCATAATGATCATCATAACGATCACAAGCTCAAGGAGCATCGGAAACAGTATCTTTGTTTCAAGTCGCTCTCCCATCCGGGTTGCCAGCGCTTTCCTTTCTTTTAATGCGTTTTGCTGTTCGTCTTCCAGCCTTTTTATTATTCCGGCTGTTCCCTCTTTCAGATTCTGCGTTAAGATTGATGCAAATCTGATATATGGGAGCAGACCGATCCTTCTTCCAAAGTTGTCTAAAGCAGTCTTTTCATATACACCGCTTTTAAGTTCTCCAAATGTAATAAGAACCTCTTCATAAAGATATTCTTTTAATTTTGTTTTGGAAAATCTTTGTTCATATTCTTCCGCGATCTTCCCAAAAATGTTATACACATTCATTCCGGCCCCAAGAAGTATTACAAATTTCCCTATAAGATCAGAGTATGAGTGTAGCAGCTCCGTTTCTTTATCCTTGATCTTTTGCTTCTCATCTTCTTTTAGCTTTGCCACATATATGGCAGGGAGCACAAAGAGCAACAGCCCCAGGGCTGCAAATGAATTGCTCTTTTGTGTCTCATACCCGATCTTTATATTGTCCACTGTTTCGGGAAGCAGACTCACAGCCTCTTCCCTGCTTTGGGAAAGACTTTCGTCCAAAGCATTGCTTATCGCTTTTTTCTTTATTTCTTCCCCGGTAAGTATCTTCACTCCGGTTTTTATCGGGATGTCGTAGTAGCAGATATAATCCTGACATGATAATCTGGCAGTAAGATAACATACCCCCGAAACCTCATAAAATTCTTCTTTCCTGACGCCGCTTTTTTCAAACAACGAAAGTGCTTCCCCCTCCCAGCTGATGGCCACCGGCCCGACGGGAGCCTCCTTTATAAGATTAAGCCCTGAGATAACTTCATTTGCTGACTCTCCCTCATAAAAGAGATTTTCGTCTATATATTTCTTTGCCCCATCCATAAGCTCGTCAAGTTCTCTTGCCGAATAGATCCTTGGAGCAATGGTGCCTTCATAAAGCCACTCTTCCATGCCATCCGGCTTAACCGTAAATGACACGTTTTTCTCGCCTTCTCCCACATCCGGTCTGTTAAGCTGCGTAAGCCTTTCGGTTCTTCCCGCAAAGAACCCGGCTAAAAGCATCAGACACGCAGGGATAAAAAGCACGATCAGCTTTCTTTTGTTAATACTTCATCACCTCTTCCGTGATCTTATCTGTCCACAAAAACGCGACTATATACGCCGCAAGAGCTATTGTCATAACAAAAACACCCATGACATTTCCATACAGTTTTTCTGAAAATGACGGAAGCCCGGCTTGCAGATAAACAAGTATTCCAAGAGGCAAAAGATTCATAAGTCTTGCCTCATACTGTTTGCCTGCAAGCATTGTTTCTATCTCTCTTCCCGTTTCTTCTCTCATACTTATGCTTGTAGCAGCATTTGTTATGGCAAGTATGAGATTTCCTCCCGTCCTTTTCGCCGTGATAAGTACCTCTGCAAAGTCCTTTATCTCCTGAAGGTCTGTTTCCATGCCAAGCTTTGCAAAAGCATGTTCCACCGTTTCGTTACACTTTATGCTGTTATCAAGCTTTTGCATGGCACCTGCTATAGCAGAGTTTTCACCATACATTTGCTTCATAGTACAGGCGCATCGTAAAACAGCACTTTCTATTGACATGCCGGCCCTTAGTCCCGAAGAGATACTAAGAAGCGCGTCCTTGAACTGCCTTTTTAATTCACGTTCTTCCTTCTTTTTTATCTTTTTGTCCACATATTTAAAGAAAAACGGCAAGAAAGGCAGCAAAATCAGACTACCAAGTATACTTCTGTAAAAGATCATTCCAAGTATGATACAAAGAGATATCCCCAATAAACCTATCCGAATTTTTCTGCTTTGTATAACATCTCTCCAACTTTGCATAACGAATCACTATCCTTATCAAGGCTAAACAGTGTGTTAAGGACCGGCATTCCTGCCTCATCCTTCCCAACCTCTGTAATCTCAACAACCTTTCTTTTTTTATCTCTCATTCTGCCAAGATGCACTATGATATCAAGCGCTGAGGCAATCTGTCTCTTTACCGCGTCAAGGGGCATATCAGAAACAGTGAGCACCAGGGTCTCAAGTCTTCCGATAGAGTCTTTTGCGCTGTTACTGTGAATAGTAGATAAGCTCCCATCATGTCCCGTATTCATGGCTATAAGCATATCAAGCGCAGCACCGCCATCTCTGACTTCTCCGACGATAAGTCTGTCGGGTCTCATACGAAGAGCGGCTTTAATAAGATTTTTTATCCCTATCTCTCCCTGACCTTCAGAATTTGCATTTTTTGTCTCAAGCCTTACAAGGTTTGGTATGTCCTGAAGCCTAAGCTCTGCCGAATCCTCAATAGTTATTACTCTTTCATCCTTTGGCACGCAACCTGACAAGGCGTTTAAAAACGTGGTTTTTCCCGTTCCTGTACCACCGCTTACAAGTATATTGAAGCCGTTTTTTACAAGATCGCTTAAAAAACCGGCTGCCTCCTCGGAGATGCTATCTGTTTCTATCAGTTTTTTCATATCAAAAGGCTTGTCTCCAAATTTTCGTATGGTAAGCACCGCCCCGTCTACCGCCACAGGCGGCAAAACCGCATTAACACGTGAGCCGTCTTCAAGCCTTGCGTCTACGATCGGATTTGCCTCATTAACACTTCTGTTTACTCTCGCAACGATCTGCTGGATTATATCCTCAAGCTTTTCTTCCGATTCCAGTACCAGCTCACTTTTATGAAGTTCTCCGTCTTTCTCATAAAAGATATTTTTACTTCCGTTTACCATGATCTCGGTAATGGCAGGGTCGTCAATAAGATCCTGCAGTACATCAAGCCTTCTTACCGAATTGAATATCTCCCTGCAAAGTCTGTACTTGTCATCAGGTCTGATATAACGTGCCTTACCATAATCAAGCACTATTTCTTCGATCATCGAGGCTATTTCCTCGTCACTCCACTCCCGCGAGAAGTCTAATCTTTGGAGCAGCATTTCGCGAAGTTCTGCCTTCAGTTTTTGCCATTCCATAATTTACTACTTCGATCCTCCCTTCAAGAGCTTCTTTTTGCATTACCTTAAGCTGCTTTAAGAAAAAATCCGCAGAATATTTATAGTCGTTTCCGCCCGGTGTAACCAACTGAATGCTGTTACTTTCCGATAATATTTCCAAAGCCGCTTCACTAAAAAAACCAAGGTCTATCACAACGTTTGTGATCTCTTTCATTGATCGCAATACTTCAAATAACAGTTTTACGTCTTTTTTACCGATCTCAAGAAGGTCCATGCTGCAATGCACAGGTCCCAGTTCCTTTATACCGTCTTTTTCGCTTAAAAGCCCTTTAAGCTTCCAGATAAGCTCGTCTCCGCCGTTTTTCAGATAATAGATTGCCTCGCTCATACCCTTCCATTCGGAAGTGGTATACACTTCTTCTGATGGAAAAGGTTCCATATTTACATATATCACAGGCCCGTTCCTTCGAAGATCTGCTGCAAGTTCTCTTGCATATTCTGTGCGTTCCGTTCCTGCTTTTGCCGAAAAAACAGTATAAAAGGTCGGCCCTGCTCCGTTTGTAACGGTGCGCGGCTCCTTTCCGCTATATGCGGCTACTTCTCTCATAATGTTTCCGGCAGACTGGTACTTGTATATCCATGGTTCAGATGCCGAAAGTCCCGGCTCTTCTGATAATCTGATAACTCTTACGCCATCAGGTATAACAACCTCCGGCATATCGCTTCCTATGAGAAGTACATCCGGTTTTTCCGACTGCATGTATTCGTCAAGTGCCTCTTTACCTGTAAATGTGGCAATCCTGTAGGGAAACTTACTGTGACGGCTAAGGTATCCTGAAAGTTCTCTGGCGTATGCAGCCTCCTTCTCAAAGATCACCATCACTTGTTCCTTCAAGTTAAATAGTTCACCTCCTGTTAAGGAATGATAGTAATAACTTTTGCTTTTTACGTTAAATAATAATACGGGTATATTTAACGGAAATAAGAAAATATAGATTGTATAAGATCGCAGCGTTTGGGTCACTGCTTTGTCCACGGCAAGAATTATAATACCGGATTTTGTCTTTTGTCAATTTGGCATTTTTCACAAAAAAAGAGGCGAAATTTCTACATCAGATTCGCCTCTTTATGTGTAAACGGGATAAAATTGTAAAAAATTGGAAGAAAATCAATTCTTATGTTTCTTGATTATCTCCATGTATCTTCTCTCAGATGCGCTCATTTCAGCGTCTTCCTCGTTTGGATCGTCTTCGTGAGACTCTTCCATCTCCTTTAAAAGATCGTTAAGCTCGTCTTTGTCAAAAAAATTCATATCCATATCGTCTACCTCCAATTCTCTGTAGGAACATTTACATTAGCTACTATATCTGCAAGAACACCTGCTGCGCCTTTGGCGTTAAGTCCTCTTTGAAGGACAAGCCTGTGGGCCAGTACCGGTTCTGTTAGCTCTTTAACATCTTCGGGAGTTACGTAATCTCTTCCTTTAACCATAGCGTAAGCTCTTACGGTATTAAGAAGAGCAAGGGTACCTCGCGGAGAGACTCCCATAACTATGTTGTCTGAATTTCTTGTAGCGGCTACTATATCTGCAATGTAATCCATAATAAGCGGATGTACAAATACGTCTTTATAAGCTTTCTGCATTTCAAGAAGTTCTTCCTTTGTACAGACCACATCAAGCGTCTCAAGCGGACTGTCTTTAAGAAATCGGTTCATGATGGCTACTTCCTCTTCTTTAGTCGGCTCTCCCATACTTATCTGCATAAGAAAACGGTCAAGCTGTGCCTCAGGAAGAGGGAAGGTACCGGCTGTTTCAACCGGGTTTTCCGTGGCTATAACAAAGAATGGTGCTTCAAGCTTTGTGGTCTCTCCGTCTATCGTAACCTGTTTTTCTTCCATACACTCAAGGAGTGAGGACTGGGTACGAGGCGTAGCTCTGTTTATCTCATCAGCAAGAAGAATACCTGTAAATACAGGGCCCTTTCTAAAGACGAACTCGCCTTCCTTCTGGTTAAAGTAGTTGATACCGGTGACATCGGAAGGAAGAAGGTCCGGGGTAAACTGAATTCTGCTAAAATCGCAGCCAACCGACTTTGCAAGTGATTTTGCCATAACGGTCTTTCCTGTGCCCGGTACATCTTCAAGAAGAACATGTCCTCCTGCAATAAGAGATGTTAAGATAAGGTCTGTAACATGCTCTTTTCCTATTATAACTTTGGCGATATTTTCTTTGATCGCCTTTATTGCTTTTTCGCTTCCCACTTTTTAGTCCTCTTTTTCGTCGTTATTTTCTGTGATTTCTTCAACAGCTGCTGTTTCTTCAGCTATAGCAGCGCCTGCTTCCTCTACTGCAAAAACCTTTGCTCCGGAAATCTTTTCAGCAAATGCATAAAGAAGAATACCCGCTGCAAATATAAATATGGAAATAAACTGAGAAGTTGAAAGAATGCCGATCTGGCCTCTTTCGATGTCTCCTCTGAAAAATTCTATCACAAATCTGCCAAGACTGTATATAATAAGGTAAAGTCCCGCGATCTGTCCATCTGCCTTTTTCTTCTTTGCGATCGTAATAAGTACAAAGAAATGAAGGAAGTTAAAAAGGCTGGAGTAAATCTGTGTAGGTATAAGCTGTACTCCGTTTGGTGCTATAGGTGAATCGTGAAACACTACATGAAGCACATTCTGTGTTTCTTCACCGTAGCAGCACCCTGCAAGGAAGCATCCGATCCTGCCAAAGCCCTGGGCAAGCGCGATCTCAGGCATAACTATATCAAAATACTTCCAGAAATTCAGCTTTTTTCTTCTTGTATAAAG